>JAYVAQ010000327.1:0-6342 GCA_043750875.1 Rhodanobacteraceae bacterium | reverse complement strand
GTGTCCTGAATTACTGGTACATGGTTGGATTCGGTATACAGCCCTGGACGATCAAATGGTGCAAGTTCGGGGCCGACACGCGGATCGGTCAGTGGGCGTTTTAGAAAAGCAACCAGATCGGCTTTTTGACCCGCACTCAAGTTGCGTGGGCGCACATTCGGATCCTTATTGGGCTCGTTGAAATCCCCGCCTCGGTTGTAGAACTCCACAACTTCCTCAAGCGTGTTGAAACGGCCGTTATGCATAAAAGGTGCCCGCAATTCGACATTGCGCAAGCTTGGAACCTTAAATTGCCCCCGGTTTTGTTGGTTTCCGGTCTGGTTGAAGCGCCCCAAATCTTCAATTGCTGGACGTACGCCGATGTAGCGAAAACTATTGTCGCTAAGCAACGCGCCCGCATGGCATACCGCACAGTCGTTGCCTCGGAAAACGCCTAAGCCGCGCTGTTCTTGCGCCGTCAGGGCGGTTTGCGTGCCGCCATTGAAAGTATCAAAGGGGGTTTGATTCGCATTGAGTGTGCGCTGGTAACTGGCCATAGCCAGCGCGATCCGCGCAGGGGTAATGCCGTCTGAACCAAAGGCCTCAGCAAACAACGCGGCGTAGTTGCGCGCATTGATCCAAACTTGCAGATCACTGGGAACAGCGCTTGCCAGCGCAAGCGGCCGCGCCTGAGCTATGCGCCCCGGCAAATCACTAACCACCGCACCTAAAGAGGACATTTCGCTGGTGTCCAACAGTGGCAACAGTGCTTGGCTTTCCAGCGACCCGCCTTGTTGAATGATGACTAAGCCCGTAATTGGATCAGTGAACACCGGGCCGGCACGACCGTCCCAAAAAAGCGCCTGGGGCGAATACGCAGAATTGATCGTAGACGGTGATTTGCGCGCGCCAACTTGCGCTGCAAAACCAAACCGTACGCTTTGCTGGTAAAGCCCATCGCTGCCATGCGCCGGCACACCTGCAGAGGCTTTGATGTCATCGGCGTTGCCAAAAACGCCATCCGGCCCTGGGTGGGTGCTGGCAAAGCTACTTAAAGCGGTGTGAATACTGGTACGTGGATCCGTGCCTGCAGCGCTTGGCCTATGGCAACTGCCGCACGCCACGGTGCCGGTGATCGATAGCTGCTCTTCCCAAAACAGCGCCTTACCCAGATTAATTTTTGCGGTAGTTAAGGGATTGCCCGGCGGAACCGGCGGCGCGCCTAAAGGCGGGGGCGGGGCGGGTTGTGCAAAGGCTAGACTAACAGCCAGGGCTAGCCAGCCAGTAATTGCTATTCGGTACAATAGTTTGCGCATGTCGGACTCCGTAATGAACTTGAATTCGACTTAATGTTCGTGCCCAAATGTGCAGGAACTGAGGATAAATCCCGCACACATTGAGAATTTTTTGCGTAGTTTGGTTGCCTGCTAGGGTAAGGCGAAAGCTAAAGCGACTCTTCGCGATCCAATTCCAATGCCACCGCGACAAAATCCAAACTCAACTCGGGTATCGATTGCACGGGCGCAAGTGCATCAAAATTGAATGATTCCAGCGGCGCAAAACGATCCCCAGCGCGCAAATACACCAGCACTACCCGGTTTGCGCCATCAACGATCCAATATTCGTGTACGCCAGCCGCTTCATACAAGCGCAGTTTGCGCACATGGTCATGCCCGCCGCTGCCAGGTGAGAGTACTTCGATCACGAAATCTGGCGCGCCGATTCCGCCGCGCTCATCGTGTTTGCTTGGGTCACAATACACAAGCAAATCTGGCTGCACCACCGTCGTCGCATCGTTTGCCGCCTGCCCGACGCGCGGCAAACGCACCTCAAACGGTGCAACGAACGGTTCGCACCGTCGACCGCGCAATTTTTCAAATAGCTGGGCATAAAGCGCGCCAACAATACGCTGATGCCTTCGCCCTGCACCGGCCATAGCAAACACACTGCCGTGTATCAGCTCGTAGCGCTCACCATCTTCCGGGAGCGCGATGTAGTCCAAATAAGTCAATTCTTTATACGCGGGTTGGGCAGACATACTGTGTGCTTCGGATTATTTCGCAAGTTTACGCCAGTTCTGCTTGCGCTTTGGCCTACATCTGCTTGCGATCGTATCGCGCCACGTACGTTGAATTAAGCCACCACCCGCAATTCCACCTTCGCCGGTTTCCGCACTGATGCGACTTTGGCTTCCAGCTCGCTACTATCAAAATCATCGGTGGAAATAATCTCAAACACCGCTTTGCGCACGCGCACCATTAATTCGCGTTCAAGGGCGGTGATCACCGAATTTTGTACGGCTTCGTCCAATTGCGCGGTGCTGCCTTCAGCGGCTTTCAAAGTGCCGGCTTTCGCGGCTTTTTGTAAGCGCCGCTCAATAGGCTCGGACTCAATCACTTCCGGTAGCGCTGCCAACATTTGCCCAAAAGGGTTATTTGCGCACGGCGTGGTGAAGCAATACTCAGCCAGACGGTCGCGTGCGGCATTTGGGCTCATCAATAATTGCGCGACGCGGTGGCCGGTGCGATCACCCGGTGCGCGCTCGCGTTGGCCGAGTGGGAACACGATCCAACCGAGCAGCCATGCCGCCGGGCGGAATGGGAAGTTACGCAGTGCGCCGACCAGCGCGTTTTGCATTTTGAACACGCAGTCGTAAATCGCCCAGGCCAGCATCGGTTGTTCGATCTCTGGACGGTTGTTATCTTCATAACGTTTCAAGATGGCGCTCGCGATATAAAGCTGACTTAATACGTCGCCCAAACGCGCACTCAGGCGTTCTTTGAATTTAAGCTTTCCGCCAAACATCAGCATCGCCATATCGGCAAGCAGCGCCAGTGCAGCGCTGTAGCGCACCAGCTTGCGATAGTAGCGGCGTGTGTAGGCATCGCCTGGGGCGCTGCCCAAATAGCTGCCGGTCAAACCAAACCAAAGTGCGCGTACGCCGTTGCTTAAGGTGAAGCCCATATGCCCAAACAGTGCCGAATCGAACGCATCCAGCTTGGCCGTTGGGTCGGTCATTGCCGCCGCCTGCATTTCTTTCAGCACGTATGGGTGGCAACGCGTGGCACCCTGGCCAAAGATAATCATTGAACGCGTCAAAATATTGGCACCTTCCACGGTGATCGCAATCGGCGCGCCCTGCCAGTAACGACCGATCCAATTTCGCGGCCCTAAGATCACGCCTTTACCGGCGTGCACGTCCATCGCATCCAGCACGATTTGACGCGCCAACTCGGTTGCGTGGTATTTCGCGATGGCGCTGGGTACGGAGGGTTTTTCGCCTAAATCGACGGCGGCCGCAGTTAGGCGTGCCAATGCTGTGACGGCGTAGGTGTGACCACCAATACGCGCCAGCGCTTCTTCTACGCCTTCAAAACGGCCAATGGATAGCCCAAATTGCTTGCGAATCCGTGCGTAAGCACCGGTTGCCAGCGCGCCGGTGCGGGCCCCACCTGCGTTACCGGAGGGCAGGCTAATCGCGCGCCCCACGCTTAAGCATTCCACCAACATGCGCCAGCCTTGACCGGCATATTTTTCCCCGCCAATCAAAAACGACAGCGGTACAAAAATGTCTTTGCCGCGCACCGGGCCGTTTTGAAACGGCACATTTAATGGCATGTGCCGGCGCCCGACTTCCAATGACGGCGTGTTGCGCGGCACCAACACCAGCGTGATACCAATATCTTTTTTATCGCCGATCAGCGCGTCCGGGTCATACATGCGAAAGGCAATGCCGATGACGGTGGCAACCGGTGCCAGCGTGATGTAGCGCTTGTCAAAATTTAAGCGCAGGCCAAGCACTTCTTTGCCTTCATACGTGCCTTTGCAGACGACGCCAGTATCAGGAATTGAGGTGGCGTCCGAACCCGCATACGGATTGGTCAAGCCAAAACATGGGATTTCGCGGCCATCTGCTAAACGTGGCAGGTAATAGTTTTTTTGCTCATCAGTGCCGTAGTGCAGCAATAATTCGGCGGGCCCAAGGGAGTTGGGGACGGCGACGGTGCTGCCCAAAGTTCCCGAGAGTGAGTTGAGCTTTTGCAGCACGCACGAGTGCGCAAATGCGGAAAAGCCTAAGCCGCCATAGGATTTCGGAATGATCATGCCAAAGAATTTATTGCGCTTGAGATAGTCCCAAACCTCAAGAGTCAAATCCGCACGCTCATGGGTTACTTCCCAATCATTGGTTAGTTTGCAAACTTCTTCGCAAGGCCCGTCAATGAATGCTTGCTCCTCGGCGTTGAGCTTAGGAATGGGCTGACTGAGCAATTTGCGCCAATCCGGCATGCCACTAAATAACTCTCCCTCAAAGCCAACCGTGCCCGCCGCCAGCGCGACTTTTTCCGACTCTGACAGCGCCGGTGCGATGCGTTCGTAAAAGCGCAGGAACGGTTTCGTCACCAGTGTTTTGCGCAATGCGCCGATATTGAGCACCACTAGGGTTGTGCCCAGCAGCGTCCAAATACTGGTATTCACCAACCAATGCGCATGGCCAAAGCTTAGGCCTAAGACGTAGGCAGCTATGGCTGCCGCGGCTAAAAGGGCTGAGCTCGGTAATCTAGAAAGTCGGAAAAATGTCAGCACCAAAAAGGCGGCGAGTAGGCTGACAAATGGGATGAGGTTATGCATAGTGGGTGCTCTTTAACTGATAGTGGTTACTACTAAAGCGTTTGTTAATGCTGCGGGATTCGCTTGGCTCTCCAAGAAGCTCGCGAAGAAACGTATCGTCATTGCGAACGAAGTGAAGCAATCTCAACTCGTCGCGCGTGACGTAGGAGATTGCTTCGCTGCGCTCGCAATGACGAGGTTTATGGATCCTCAACAGCAGCGCGGAATTCGTGTCAGACATATTTGGGCCCACTCAGGCTTGCGAGATAGCGTTCTATCTCAGTCGAAAATTGATCATTACGATCGCCTACGATCATGTGCGTCGCATCGCTTATTTCGCGGTGCTCGGCGTGCGGCACCAGCGCTTGAAAACTGGCAATGGTGCTGGCGCTAACGACATCGGATTTGCCGCCGGAAAGCAGCAGCACCGGGCAACGCACGAGGCTAGCGGCGGCTTCCAAACGTGGAACATAGCGCTCCGAGGCTTTGGGAATATGCTCAAGCAAGCGCGGATCCCAGTGCCAGCGCAAGCGGCCATCGCTGCCCGAGCGCAAATGCCCGCGTAAGCGTTCCGGGTTCTTTTGATCCCGGTGTGGCAAGTAGCGCGAGACCTCGGCGGCTGCCTCTTCCAATGACGCAAAACCATTTGGATGCGCGCGCATAAACTCGAAAATGCGACTGACGCCTGCGGCTTCCCAACGCGGGGTAACGTCCACCAAAATGATTGCGCTAAAGATATCGGCCTCGGCCTGTGCCAGCAGCGCCAACAGCCCGCCCATCGAAGCACCCACCAAAATCGGCTTGCCGCCATCGCCTGTATGCGCATGTGCAAGCGCGGTTAAGTCCCAAACGAAGTGATCCAATTCGTAGGAACCATCAAGGCTCCATGCCGAATCTCCGTGGCCACGTCCATCTAGGGCCAAGCCGGGCCAACCAGCGGCGGCCAAACGTAGTGCGGTGGTGCCCCAACTCAGGCGGTTTTGGCCAAAACCGTGCGTGAAAATAAGTCTGCTCGAGTTTTCTTGCGCCAGCCTTGGTGCGGCATCATAGTGCTCGACGGCTAGCGACAAACCATCGTGTCCAGGGAAGTTTTCAATGCGAGTGCTTGCGTCCATACGGCGGAGTATGGAGGCGATGCGACCAGCGAGTCAATACGGTGGCGTATGGAGCTTTGTGACCGCGTCGTTGGAATTAACGCCCTAACCAGCCGCCGTCCACCGGCAGTACCGCGCCATGCACATAGTTCGCGGCATTTGACGCCAAAAACACCGCCGCACCGCCCAAATCCGAAGCCATGCCCCAGCGCGCAGCGGGAATGCGCGCCAAGATATCGCGTTGGCGCTGCGGGTCGGCGCGCAAAGCTGCAGTGTTGTCGGTTTCAATATAGCCCGGTGCAATTGCGTTGACGTTAATACCCTGCGCCGCCCATTCGTTCGCCAGCGCGCGCGTAATGCCGAGCAGCCCGGATTTGCTGGCAGTGTAGGACACCACGCGAATACCGCCCTGAAACGACAGCGCGAAGTTGGGGTTTTGGTAACCGGTGTCATACATTATAAATTTTTTGCGGTAAGTACAAGGAAATCCGTTCTTTCTGAGCCTTTCGAAGCATGTAGCCGCAAGCTTCGTGATGCACCATGGCTGCGTAAGATATAAACCGCTCTGCCCTTCGACAGGCTTTTATGGTTTTCACTGGCTCTTTTTAGGAGTAATAAAGGGAGCCAAGGTGGAGGGTCATCGACTGGCATCGGCCAAGAA
>JAYVAQ010000326.1:0-3770 GCA_043750875.1 Rhodanobacteraceae bacterium | reverse complement strand
GAAACCTATTTCAAAGCCTATCGAGGCTATTACTTTACCGGCGATGGTGCACGCCGCGACAGCGATGGCGACTTCTGGATTACCGGGCGGGTCGACGATGTGATCAATGTCGCGGGGCATCGACTAGGTACTGCGGAAGTGGAAAGCGCGCTGGTCAGCCACGCAGCCGTCGCTGAAGCGGCGGTGGTGGGCTGCGCACATGAAATCAAAGGGCAGGGCATCTATGCCTATGTCACGCTTAATGTTGGCGTGCAGGTATCAGAGGAGTTAGCGCGCGAATTGATCCAGCATGTGCGCCGCGAAATCGGCCCGATTGCCACGCCCGACCACTTGCACTGGGCGCCTGGTTTACCTAAAACCCGCTCGGGGAAAATCATGCGCCGAATTTTGCGCAAAATTGCTGCAAACGAGTTTGAAAATCTTGGCGATATTTCAACGCTCGCCGATCCGGGTGTGGTGCAAACATTGATTGATACGCGAGTGATTCGCGAGCACGCGCGTTGAGTATGCGCATTCTGATCGCCGACGATCACCCGCTGTTTCGCGATGCCCTGCGCGCAATTTTGCTGCGCGCTTATCCGCAGGCGCAATTGCTTGAAGTGGGCGATATCGGAGCGCTGTATGCCCAGGCGAATGCCGAGTTGGAGTCTGATCTGTTGCTACTGGACTTAAACATGCCGGGCGCGCATGGATTTTCCGCGCTGATCCATTTGCGAGCGTGCTATCCGACGCTGCCGATCATGATTGTTTCCGCGCGTAGCGATGCGCTTACCGTGCGCCGGGCTCTGGCGCATGGCGCCATGGGTTTTGTCGCCAAATCCGCTGAGGCAGCGGTCATTGCCGATGCGGTGCGCTTGGTTTTAAGTGGCGAAATTTATGACCCGCTCGCGCATACCGATTTGGCGCTCGGCCCAGTAGAGCGGCAGGCAGCACTGCATATTCGCGAGCTCACGCCCGCGCAATTTCGAGTGTTGGTGGGGCTTTGCGAAGGCAAACTCAACAAGCAAATTGCGCACGAATTGAGCATCACCGAAGCCACGGTTAAAGCCCATGTTACGCAAGTGCTGCGCAAACTGGGCTGTAACAACCGAACCCAAGCGGTCACTCTCGCCGCTGACTTGGCATTGGAGCCAGATGCTGCGCGGGCGTTGGGTGAAATTGGTCGCTAGATTTCGTGGCTGAATCAATAAAAAAGCTATTCAATATCTGACACGAAAATCGCAATACTGTTCGATAATAATGTTTTATAACAGCAAGTTATAGATTGTCAATTTTCTGATAATCTATTCAATATGAATGCAAATATGCAACTAAGCCTGCTGCGTGGTGCACTGCAAGCAGACGCCAGCTTGACTGCGAAGCAGCTGCGCACGCCGCTTGGTCTGAGCCAGCCCAGCCTGTCACGCGTGCTTGCTCGAATGGACAGCGAGCTTGCCATCATTGCTCAAGGCCCACGCACCCGCTATGGCTTGCGTCGCAATGTGCGTGGTCTGGGCGCGCGTTGGCCGATTTTTCGCATCACGGAAACCGGCGCGGCTGAGCGGCTGGGGGATCTGCATGCGCTGCATCAAGGGGCGTTTTGGTTGAATGGCGGCGCGCGCATTGATTGGCTCAGGGTTAAGTTTCAAGACGGCGTTTTTCCAGATTTCCCTTGGTTCTTATCTGATTTGCGCCCACAGGGCTTCCTGGGGCGCGCGCTGGCGCGGCAGGTGGCGCCTATTTTCATGTGCGATGTGGATCCGCGCGCTTGGTCTGCTGATCTTTGCCTGCATACGCTGCTTGCATTTGGCAGCGATCTGAGCGGCGATTTGGTACTTGGTAGCGCAGCCCTGGAAACGGCGCAGAATTATGTGCCGCAAGTGCACTCGGTTGACGCGTTCCCAGCGCTTGCCGAGCGGGCGCTGAGTGGTGAAGTGATGGGTTCTTCAGCAGCGGGCGAGCAGCCGAAATTTAGCTGTTGGTTGCAGGGTGCCCAGGGAGGCGTGGGTGACGTGGGTGCCTATTTGGTAAAGTTCTCGCCGCCAATGGCGCCCGGCGCAGGCCTGCGCTGGGCCGATTTATTGGCCGCTGAAGCGATTGCTGATCGGCTTTTAGGCGGCACAAGCGAAACAGTCGACGTGGCAAATCGCCGATTTTTGCTAGCGCCACGCTTTGATCGCGTTGGCACTCAAGGGCGGCGTGGCTTGGTGAGCATCGGTGCGGTTGATTCCGCCTATTTTGGCGGATTCGATGATTGGGCCAGCTGTGCTACGCGCTTTGAGCAGGCCGGCTGGCTGAGCATCGCCGATGCCGACACCTTGCGCCTACGGTATTTTTTTGGCCGCGCGATTGGCAACACCGATATGCACTTTGGCAATGCGAGTTTAGTCTTCAGTACGACATTACCGATGGCGCTCGCCCCCAACTACGACATGCTGCCGATGATCTTCGCACCGCTCGCTAATGGCGAAGTCTTGGCGCGCGTGTTCACAGCGCCCGTGCTCAGCGATGATCCGGTTCAAAAACAAGCGCAGGCGCTAGCCAAAAAGTTTTGGGCGCTGGTCGCAAACGACGTGCGGATTTCAAATGAGTTCGCTGAAATTGCGAAGGGTTTGGCTTGAGTATTTGGAATGGGGCTATTGCACCCAGTATGCGTGGCACGAGGTTCGCAGAGGTGCGAAAAGATGCATTTAAGAAGTCCACGCTCAAGCAGCGACAACTGCAAACCGCCACAACGGGCTCCTTCTCCCCACTATCAATCTAATTCGGAGCCTAACAGAACTATGGGGAGAAGGTTGGGATGAGGGGTTATCTTGATCGCATTGCCGATTAGAATTTAGATGACAATCGCGTAAAACCAACACGACGAGGATACCTGTGAATATGACTGCAAAAGATTTTGAAGCGCAATATTCAAGCTCTGTCACCGCACACCTTAGGAAAATTTCTGGTTCCATGTGGCAAAACGGCGAGGAGCGGGTATCAATAATGGTTGGCGCTGGTATGTCACTTAATGCAATTCGGGTGAATCCGCGCAAGTGGCTGGCGACTTGGAAAGCACTAACCGGAAAAATGGCGCGGCAACTTTGCTCGGCCGATGAAGACTTTGATTCCTTGATTGAATCGACCGGTGATGTTGCTGAGGGCTACATGCGCATCGCGCAATATTATGAGTCAATGTTTGGCCGACTAGAACTTGAGCGCTTCGTTATCGAAGAAATTTCCGACGCGGAGTTCGAGCCAGGCAAGCTCCATGAGGAACTCTTGGAATTGCCCTGGCGCGAAATATTCACGACTAACTGGGACACGCTCCTCGAGCGGGCGGCAGACAAACTTCAGCGCAAGAACTTTTTTCCAGTTACTCACGACAGCGATTTGCTTACCGCCGGACGCCCCAGAATTACAAAGCTGCATGGATGCGTTAGTAAAAATCACCGCTTTGTTTTTACTGAGGAAGACTATCGTGGCTACCCCGCAAAGCACTCAGCGTTCATAACGACCGTGCGGCAAGCGCTTTTGGAAGGCCCCCTTTGTTTAGTTGGTTTTAGTGGCGATGACCCAAATTTTTTGGCATGGATCGGCTGGATTCGGGATGTTTTTAATTCTGGAAACCATGTCTATTTACTCAAACTTGATGGCACATCTTTTGCTGACTACCGATTGAAGCGATATGCAGCTCTTGGCGTTACTGTCGTCGATTTAGTGCCGCAACATGGTTGTCACAAGCCAGAAGCATTGCTTGAACAGTTTATAAATTATCTTTCCGAGGCGGGAAAGCGTAGTTGGCCGCA
>JAYVAQ010000325.1:0-7478 GCA_043750875.1 Rhodanobacteraceae bacterium | reverse complement strand
CGCTATCAAACCAACCTTTGGCCTGCGGGCTGGTGGCAGAGCCTTCTTCGGTTTCAAAGGTGTCGTTGAATTCTTCCAGCAGCTCTTTTTGCCGCGCGCTTAGATTGACCGGCGTTTCCACCACCACGCAGCACAACAAGTCACCTGTGGCATCTGAACGCACGGAGCGCACGCCTTTGCCGCGCAACTTGAATACCTTGTTTGTTTGCGTACCGGCCGGAATTTTGAGGATCGCCGAGCCGCCTAGTGTCGGTACTTTTAATTCCCCACCTAAGGCTGCGGTAGAAATACGCACCGGGATTTCGCAATACAGATCATCACCATCGCGCTTGAATATGCTGTGAGGCTTCAACTGTACTTCGACGTATAAATCGCCGTTACCCGCGCCGCCTGGGCCCGCTTCCCCTTCACCCGTTAGGCGTATGCGATCCCCGGTATCTACGCCTGCAGGAATTTTGACACTGAGTTTCTTTTCTTCGCGAACCCGGCCTTGGCCATTGCAGGGTTTGCACGGGTTCTTGATTGTTTTGCCCGCACCGCCACAGTTTGGGCAGGCTTGCTGCATCGAGAAAATGCCGTTCTGAATGCGTACGCGGCCATGGCCGCCGCAGGTTTTGCAGTTATCGACTTTGCCATCGCTGCTGCCGGAGTTATTGCAATGGTGGCAACCGACCAAGCGCGGCACGCGTATTTCTTTTTCGACGCCGTTTACCGCTTCGTCTAAATCCAAATCCATTAAAAAACGCAGATCTGCGCCACGCCGGGCACCGCCGCCGCGCCTGGAGCCACCAAAGATATCGCCGAACATATCGCCCAGCATGTCGCCCAAATCCGAAAACCCAGCGCCGCCACCGCCGCCGCCCATACCACCTTCAAACGCACGATGGCCATATTGGTCATAGGCTTGGCGTTTCGAGGTATCGCTTAATACCTCATACGCTTCTTTAGCTTCTTTGAATTTTTCCTGGGCGCTGGCGTCGTCCGGATTGCGGTCCGGGTGGTATTTCATGGCGAGCCTGCGAAAAGCTTTTTTCAGCTCATCTTCGGATACGCGCTTTTCGACGCCCAATACTTCGTAGTAATCGCGTTTTTCTGACATGGATTTGAGAAATAATTTGGAAACGAGTTCCGAGCCGGGCGATCTGGGGCTTAATTCGGCGAATTCAACCTAGTAGCGGCCTCGGAATGGCGACGCAAGTCATTCAGCAGGTCAGAAATGTCAGCAAAAACTAGCTCGGTTCCGCTGCCGTCAAAACGATAAACGCTATTTGCCGCGTTTGGCCCCGGCTGCAAAAATAACTCTTGCCCGCTCATCGTCCCGAACGGCAAGCAGTCAAAGTCCATATTTTCCGGCTGGAACGCTTTTTGATCGAGGATGGCTTGCGCATCGAGCGGGAAGAATTCGGTAATCGTAACGCCGCTTTCTAGCGCTATCTCGACCTCTGAAAGTAGCAGTGCGAATTCAGCGTACAACTGCTGCATCGCCTCTGGCACGTCACGCTGCAAATGCTCGGCATAGATACGCCAATCTGGCGCAAGTAGGCGTGCTTGAAACGCCCGTTTCGCCTCAGCCTGCTGCTGGCGAATCGTTTTTATTTGCCGAAACAGCATAAAGCCCATGCCGCCTAGCAAGACCAACCCGATCAATATCGCGATCATGGCTAAACCATGTGCATCCCGCCATTGACGTGAAGCGTTTCGCCAGTGATGTAGCTGGCCTCGTCCCCGGCTAAAAACGCCACGGCGTTTGCGATATCACTGGCCGCACCCAATCTGCCTAGCGCGATTTGTTTTGCCAGCGTTTCGCGCGCCTCTGCAGTCATCGCCGCAGTCATATCCGTGTCAATAAATCCAGGCGCCACGACATTAACAGTAATGCCGCGACTGCCGATTTCTTTTGCCAAGGATTTACTAAAGCCAATCATGCCGGCCTTGGCAGCAGCGTAATTGCTCTGCCCGCCATTACCCATCACGCCAACCACCGAGGCAATTGAAATAATGCGTCCGGCGCGGCGTTTCAACATGCCCTTGATCGCTAGCTTGCTCAGGCGAAATACCGAGCCCAGATTGGTATTGACGACGTCGAAAAAGTCTTCCTCTTTCATGCGCATCAGCAAGCCATCGCGGGTGATGCCGGCGTTATTGACCAAGATCGCCAGGCCGCCGTGCTCGGCTTCAATGCTGGCAACCACCGCTTCGCAATTCGCGGAGTCTTCCACGCGTAAGACTTTACCGATGCCATTCGCGCCCAAGGCAGCGGTGATCGCCGCGGCGCCAGATTCGCTCGTTGCGGTACCCACCACAAACGCGCCACGCGCACTCAAGGCAGCGGCGATGGCGGCACCGATACCGCGCGATGCGCCGGTGACCAGGGCGGTTCTTCCATTGAGGTTCATAGTTGCTCCGGGTTTTTGAAGGAATGGCATTCGGGGTTGGCAAACTTTCCATCGGTTTATGGTCAGTGATGCTTGCCCTTGCCACGATGACGCAGAAAGTTGAACGAAGCGAAAATTAGTCCACCAGACATGCGGCTGAAAAACGTGAGAACACTTTTCAGTCCTGGTTTCGATTGAGTAATGTGCCCGTGAATCTCTGCTTCGATCAGGCGTTGCTCAACCAGTTTAGTTGTTTCAAGCGTATTCGAATAAAACTCGACCGCGCCAAGGTAGCTAACCGTACACCAGTAAACGTCCGATGCTCGGCTCCCGTTTGCATCTACCTCCTCAAAGAGATCCGCTAGAAAGCGCATTCGCTTCGCTTGAGTGTTGGCTTCGGCAAACGAAAAGTTGAATATGTGGGAGTACATACCGAGTCGGCATTTTATTTCACCAAAAGCGCGCCATTAAATTCAGCCGCACTCGCCAAACCATCGCACGTTAACTCTGGTGCAATACGTTTAATCATGCCGCTCAGTGCCTTTCCAGGCCCGCATTCTAAAACGCGTGTCGCACCCAAGGTGGCTAGGCTTTGCACCGATTCAATCCAGCGCACACGCGAATAAAGCTGGGCGACCAGCGCTGCACGGATCGCCTCCGGCGTGCTGCATACAGCGGCACTGACATTGTGCAGCAGCGTAATTTTTGGCGCTCGCAGTTCGATTTCATTTAAAGCAGCGCTGAGTTTGAGCGCCGCGTCCCGCATCAGCGCAGAGTGCGACGGCACGCTGACCGGTAGGCGAATCGCTTTGCGTACGCCGCGTTCGGCAAGTAGCTTTAAGGTGCGATCTAGCGCGCTGGCATGCCCGGAGATAACGATTTGCCCAGGCGCGTTCAAATTTGCGGGTTCAATAATCTCGCCTTCTGCGGCGTCCAAACAAGCCTGCTCGATAAGCGCTAAATCGCCACCTAAAACCGCCGCCATCGCACCCGTGCCGAGCGGTACCGCAGCCTGCATCAACTGACCGCGCAGGCGCACCAAGCGCGTGGCATCCTCTAAGGACATAGCGTCACTACAGACCAAGGCGCTGTATTCGCCCAAGCTGTGCCCGGCCAATAGTTCCGGCATCGCGCCACCCGCCGCGATCCAGGCGCGAAATAGTGCCACGCTCGCGGCCAGCAGGGCAGGTTGGGTATTTTCGGTGCGGCTCAGCTCGACATCAGGGCCCGTTTGCGCCAGCGCCCAAAGATCAAGTTCGATTGCGTCTGATGCTTGCTGAAATGTATCGGAGATTGCGCGTATTGCCACCGCCGGTAAATCTGCAGCGAAAACACCCGCCATATCAAAATCAGCCAACATGCCAATGGCCTGAGAACCTTGGCCGGGGAAAACAAATGCAAGCGACATGTGAAACCTTGATGAACATTAAGGGCGCACATCTTAGCGTAGGATGCGGCGTGATTGCAGGCAGATAACGAACCAGGTTTTCGTCTATTGGGAAATCGTGCTCTACAAAAAAGAAACCCCATCAGGTGATGGGGTTTCTCAAGTCTCAATCAAACGGCAGATTTTAGAAGCTGAATTTCACGCCAATTTGCGCGGCCCAACGGGACTCGCCTTTGACGTCTTTACGGATGAAACCAGCAGGTGGTGCAAGGAACTGATACACATATTTGCCGTCTTGTACGCCAAGGTAGCGCGCAACGTTGACGGTATATGGGAAGGTCGCTTCGTCGATATTGCCGTATTTTTTATTAACCAAGTTGCCGAAGTTCATGATGTCCAGATAAATCTGCGGCTGGACTTTGAACACCATTGGTAAATCCTGCGAAATACGTACATCGATCTGACTCAACCAACGTGCAACTGTGGCGTTACGTTTTGCGATGCTGCCTTGGTTATTGCGCAAATATTCGACGCTATTAATGTAATTGAAGAAGGCAGCTTCTACAGCGGCATCGTTAACTATGCGCGTTGTGCCAGCCGGCAGTACGGCAGCGCCACGGAAAATGGCCTCGCCTGGCTTTGGAATGTAGAACAAATCATTCGATGCGCCGTCACCGTTTGCGTCACCGATAAAGCCATAGCTAAATGGGCGACCTGCGCGACCTTCATAAAATGCGCTGAACGTTGTTGCTGCGCCACTAAAGAACTCGTGACGAATGCTCATGTTGCCGGTAATGCGATCACGGAAGATATAGTTCGAGCGACCTGTAACATCGTCATTTGGGTCGGAAATGAATCGGCTACCCCATGTGGAATTCGACGTCGAGGATGTACCAGGATTTGAGTCTTCGCCCTCACTGTAGGTATACGCCAATGCCGCCGACCAATTATCGATCATTGGGCGGCTTACACCGACCGTAAATACTTCGCTATAGCCTTTGCTGGTGTTCTTCAACAATAAAACGTTGTTGAAAGCTCGATTTCGGCGCGATCTGTTGAGGGCGGCGGTCGAAGCAAGAGGATTTGAAAAGGCAGAAACCGCAGTTGTCGTCCAATAATTCAAACGACCATCAGGCGCTATTCCAGTTGGCGCGCCTAAATTGAGGTTTTCGTAAAACAGATTATTTTTGGTTTGCGTCAAAATGTATTCCGCACTGCCGACTAAACCCAACCAAGGTAATTCGCGCTCAAATGCGATCGAGCCCTTCCAGGTGCTTGGTTGTTCAAAATCTCGTGAGACGAAATCAATATTCGGAGTAGACGCGGCGCCCGCTGGACGCGGTTGATTATTTGGATCAAGAACCAACTGGAACGGCAGCGGTACGGTGGCTGTTCCGTTTAGGTTATAGCTGCTGGAAAGCCTACCGGAGTTGCTAAACGAATTACTGAGCCAAACTGAGGGCGAGCTACCTGCAAACAAACCCACGCCGCCACGAATCTGGGTTTTTACGTCGGAATCAAACGTGTAGTTAAAGCCAGCGCGCGGCTGAATTACATAGTTACCGTCAATCGTGGAGCTGTTGTCATAGCCAAATGCGGTAAGGGCAGCCTGATTGAACGCTGGCGAATCTTTCAAACTGGGCCGGTCGTATCGGATGCCATAGTTAACAGTAAGGTTATCGTTGACGACCCAATTGTCTTGCGCGAAGACGCCATAACTTGTTAACGCAAAGTTTGCCGCAACCGAATTTCGGTCGGTGCCGTTAAGCGGGAAATTGTACGTGTAATTACTGATGCGGCCTGCTTGGAAGTCAGCGACGTTGGAGTAGGTGTACGCGCCATTTGCGGCTTGTAAGAACAAGTTAAACGTATCGTTTTTCTTATAGTCCATGCCGAAAGACACGGTATGGTCACCTACAAACAAGTTGCCCTTAAGAAAGCCGACTGTGGTGTTGCTTTCCAATACATTGGCCTGACGTGAAAATTCAGTGCCAAATACCACTTGGTCTGCACCGGTAGGCCCGACACCGCGAACGGTCACTTGCGGTGTGAAACTCGCGTTTTGAGGAATGCTGGAGTAATCGTTGCGCGACAGGCTAAGTTCTGTGGAGAAAGTATCGGTCCAATCGCTGTACAGCTGACCGGTTAAGTTTTTGTTGAGTACGTTGTCGAAATACCAGTGGTCGGCGGTAGAAACTGAAGTGGCCGAAATATCCGGGGTACGCTGGGTTTGACCCGGCGTGCGGCCGTATCGGATCGAAGCGCGGTGCTGGTCGTTGATGTTCCAGTCGACTTTAGCAATGAGTTTTTCGTCGGTGGTGCTCAATGCGCTCAGGCTGGATTGACCAATGGTAAAGCCCAAAGCTTGGGCGCGCGCGGTGATCGCCGCTAATTGCGCATCGGTAACAAATTGCGTGGAAACGCCATTTACAAGGCGACGGTTGACGACCGGCGCCGGCGCGGAACGCTCAAATTCTTCATAGGCCAAGAAGAAGAACAAACGATCCTGCAAAATTGGACCACCGACCGTGAAGCCGTAAGTTTTTTCGTCGTTGAAGCCGGTGAATTGGGTGTTCGATTCACCGTCGCCTACCCAGTTATTCTTGCGATATACGCCGTAAACCGTGCCCTTGAATTCGTTGGTACCGGATTTTGTTACCGCGTTGATGTTCGCGCCGGTCGAATCGCTTTGCGATACGTCGTAGCCTGCAACGTTAATGTTTAATTCTTCGATTGCATCAATCGAAATCGGATTGCCCAACGATGGGAAACCGCTATCGTTTAGGCCGAATTCGTCGTTACTGGAAACGCCATCAATGGTGATGTTGTTATAACGGTTGTTCTGACCAGCTGCGGAAATACCGCCGCGATCTTTGTCCACTTGCACCAAACGCGGATCGAGACGAACATAATCTTCGATCGAGCGGTTAATCGAAGGCAAAGCTTCAATTTGATCGCGCGTAACGTTGGATGCGGCGCCCATTTTGGTCGAGTCGAATACATCGGAAATACGCGCTGCAGTAACTACGACTTCGCCTAAAACATCTTCAGCGCCACCCATGATTAAATTGATGGTGCCGACTTCGCCTAAGCGCAGTTCGACATCGTCTTGCTTGGCTGCTTCCATGCCATCTTTAGACACTGAAACCACAAAGCCGCCACCGACGCGCAGGCCTCTGGAGCTGTATCGGCCGTTTTCGTCCGTGGTAACTACCTTACGGGTGCCCGAAGGAGTGTGCAAAATTTCAACCACAGCACCCGCGACGGGCGCGCCTTCGCCATCAAGCACGCGGCCAGTGACGGAAGATGAGGTGTCCTGAGCGAGCGCTACTGCGCTCATCAGGCCGAACGCAATAGCGCTAACTACTAGGCGCATGCGGGGTAGGGCGGGGGCGGTGTTTTTCGACATGAAATGCTTCCTATGCAAATGAGTTGCGCGCACATCGCTCAGATTGTATTTGGGCGGATCTACGGCGCTGGGGTTCAACGATTAAAGTTTAACGAAATTTTTAGCTTTGAAGCGCTAGTTTAACGCGCCAAGAATGACAATTTTGTTGCGCGTGGGCAAATAAAGTCATCTTTACAATGATTGATGAACCCGTTAACGCACAAATGTCTGACTTCTTTCGGTTCAAAGTACCTAAGCAATTCTGGATAGACCGGGGTTCGCGGGTAAATAGCAGATCTCTATTGATGCTCCGAGCAGTGGTGCTTCG
>JAYVAQ010000324.1:0-2694 GCA_043750875.1 Rhodanobacteraceae bacterium | reverse complement strand
CCCACATGTGCGTGCACGGTGTGCTGCATCTGTTGGGTTTGGATCATTTAGACGAGGCGCAAGCGCACCACATGGAGGCGCTGGAGGTGCAAATACTCGCGCAATTTGGTATTGCGGATCCTTACTATGCCCAGTCTTGAATCTAGCGAATTAGCCAAGGAAATAAAGTGACTCCCGAGCCGAAGGCGGAAAAACAAATGCAAATGATCTATTGCCAACGTCTTAAAAAAGACGCTGAAGCCCTCACTCGATCACCTTTTCCCGGTGCAGCGGGCTTGCGCATTTTAAGCAACATTAGCCAGCCTGGCTGGCAACAGTGGCTAGCGCATCAAACTATGTTGATCAATGAAAATCGGCTCAGCCCGCTCGACCCAAAAGCGAAGAAATATTTGGGCGAGCAAATGGAGCTGTTTCTATTTGGCGAGGGTGCTGATCAAGTGGCTGGCTACGTTGCCCCTACACCTTGAGCGTTTGTGAGCACTGTTTTAGTTACGGGCACCGATACCGATGTTGGTAAAACGTATGTAACTTGCCTGCTTTTACATGCGCTAGCGGAGTCAGGCCGGCGCTGTGTCGGCATTAAGCCAATTGCCTCGGGTTGTGAAAGCATTTCGGTCTGTAGAAACGGGCAAGGTACGTTAACCAACGCGGACGCCGTTGCGTTAATGGCCAACTCGAGCGTCAAACTAAGCTACGCGCAAACCAACCCCTATGCATTTGAGCCTGCGATTGCACCGCACTTGGCCGCGCGTGCTGCTGGCGTTTCCGTTGAGTTGACCAAGATCCTTAGCTCGGTACGCGCCGCAGAAATGCTATGTGACGACGTGATCGTGGAAGGCGCTGGTGGTTGGCTTTCCCCGTTGGCGGACGGAATCGAGCACGCTGATTTGGCCACATCTATAGGTGCGCCAGTGCTGCTCGTGGTCGGTGTACGCTTAGGCTGCATTAACCACGCGCGTTTAACCGTCAATGAAATTGCACGCAGTGGTGTGCGTTTGCTCGGCTGGATTGCGAATGTGTTGCCACAAGCCCTGCCCATGCCCGCATTAGAAGAAAACATTGCCAGTTTGGTTGAACTTTTGCCGGCACCCATGTTGGCGCGCGTGGACTCGGGCAATTTAGAGGACCATGGAGCCGTCGCAGCGATTCGATGCGTTAAGCCGTTGTAACCAAAAAATGAACAGGTCAGAGAAAAGACAACTTGCGCCCGTAAATTGACGGAACGATTCAGATAAATGCCTGTCTTATTGTGCAGAATAGTTCACAAGCCATCTGAAAGTGGCCTTCTTCCTGCCTTAGAGTAGCCGTCATGCCAGCCATGTTAAAATTTGATCTTGCTCGAATCGCTCTGCAAACCCTGATTGCAACTTTGGTTGTGGTGATTGGTTTGGTGGAAAGCGACGTTTAATAATCTAGATTAATATATTCCGAGCTTTCGCGGTACGTTATGCTTTCGGTTCTTTCACCGGGCAACAAATGGCAACCATCGTAAAAATGCTTCAATGAACGATTGGCCTATGCACAACGGCTATTTGGCTGATTTCACCCATTGGCAACCTGAGTTCGCTCAAGCGCAGGCGCGTGTTGACGCGTTAGAACTTACCCCAGCGCATTGGGAGCTACTGCATTTTTTGCGTAGCTATTTCATGGAATTCGATATGGCACCCCCGATGCGACTGTTAACCAAGGCTGTGGCTATGCGCTTGGGTGCAGAAAAGGGCAATAGCCTGTATCTTTACACGCTCTTTCCAGATGGCCCGGCAAAGCAGGCCTGTCGCTACGCGGGTTTGCCAAAGCCTACATCGTGTATTTAGTACCATCTCAATAAGCAGAGTAGAACCATGTCTGAAGTCGAAATTTACGCTACCGCTATTTGCCCGTATTGCATCGCAGCGAAAGCGCTGCTCGAACGCAAAGGCGTCAAAGGTATGAAAGTCATTCGTATCGATCTCGATATTGCGCAGCGTGATCAAATGGTGCAGCGCAGTGGTGGGCGTAGGACGGTGCCGCAGATTTTTATCAATAACACCCATGTTGGCGGGCACGACGATCTAGTCGCTCTAGATCGGGCGGGTAAACTCGACCCACTACTGGCGGGCTAGTCATCATTTAGATGCACTAAGAATTTTGTTTCACATTTTGCGTTTTCTGGAGTTTCAATGCGTTTTTCCAAAATTATCGGTACCGGCAGCTATTTGCCCGAAAAAATTCTGACCAATGCTGATTTGGAAAAAATTGTCGACACCACGGATGAATGGATTCGCGACCGCACCGGCATAGAACAGCGCCATATGGCGGCGGCTGGCCAAACCACGGGTGACTTGGCCTACATCGCAGCAACGCGCGCGCTAGAAGCGGCCGGCGTGGCAGCGAAAGACATTGACTTGATCGTTATTGGTACCACGACGCCGGATTTGATTTTTCCCTCGACGGCGACCTTGGTTCAGCACCGTTTGGGTGCGAACGGCTGCGGTGCAATGGATGTTAACGCCGCGTGTTCTGGCTTTATTTATGCGCTCTCGATCGCGGATAATTTTATTCGTGCCGGCAGCGCGAAGCGCGCCTTGGTTATCGGCGCAGAAACCCTGACGCGGATGCTTAACTGGGCGGACCGGACGACCTGTGTGCTGTTTGCGGATGGCGCAGGCGCGGTGGTATTGGAAGCCAGCGACACGCCGGGTGTACTTTCGACGC
>JAYVAQ010000323.1:0-2812 GCA_043750875.1 Rhodanobacteraceae bacterium | reverse complement strand
CTGGGTAAGCCTGAACGCCCCACCTGCGGGTTTATTAGGCGAACTCAAACTCAACAGTTGTGGCATCTGCAACAGCCTGGCCGCCAAATAGTGATTCGGCTCTGTAACAGACTCTGCAGAAAAATGAGGCGGTAGCTTTGGAAAGTTAATTCCATCATTCAACAGTAAATGCAGCGGTAAAGCGCCATCACCGTTTTGTTTAAGTTTTAAAAGCGGGCTTAAGGACTCACTCTCGATGGTCCCGGCTTCAGCGCGCGACAAATCAGCGCCACCAAAGCGAAAGCTGGTCAGCGTCCTTTCAACCCATACCGTGTCCAAAGCCAATAGTGACGGCAATGGCACCAACGCCTCCAGCTGAAACCCGGAACTTCGCAATGCATCCAGAACCAACAGTAATCGCGCCTTACTAATTACCGCGACCGCTTGCACGCCCTCCTCCAAACTCAATGGCAGGACGAAACTAAGTTCATCGACGTCACTGGCAACGAAGTCTTCCAAGGCGAAGCCAATCGCCTGTCGAAAACGCTCACGGCCCTGCTTTGGCGCGCTGACAAAACGCAGTGCCAACGAGGGACTTGCGCAAACCGCAATGATTTTTAGACCGGCAGGTAAAGGCTCAGATGCTGCTTGGCTAAAACCGATTGGCCCGCGCACTGAGTCACATCGCAGCCACGTTGTCGACTGGAACTCGCCATCTAGGCGCAATAAAATGAATTCGCTCATGCGTGACAGTTTAACGGAGCCAACGCGCGCAATAGGCGCTTAACGCTTCATAAAATTAAAGAATTCATCATTCGATTTGGTGGTCTTCATCTTTTCCAGTAGGAATTCGATCGCGGCTAATTCGTCCATTGGGTGCAGTAATTTTCGCAGAATCCAGATTTTTTGAAGTTTTTCTGGGTCAATCAACAGCTCTTCGCGACGTGTACCTGACCGATTGATATTGATCGCGGGATACACACGCTTCTCGGTAATTTTCCGATCCAAATGCACTTCCATATTACCGGTGCCTTTGAATTCCTCATAGATGACTACGTCCATCATTGAACCGGTATCCACCAGCGCGGTAGCCAAAATCGTCAGGCTTCCGCCTTCCTCAGCTTTCCGTGCGGCGCCGAAAAACCGTTTTGGCCGCTGTAACGCATTGGCATCGACGCCGCCCGTAAGCACCTTCCCGGAACTTGGCACCACTGAGTTATAGGCGCGCGCCAGCCGAGTTATCGAATCCAGCAAAATCACCACGTCTTTCTTGTGTTCAACCAGACGTTTAGCGCGCTCGATCACCATTTCTGCGACCTGCACGTGCCGACCGGGCGGTTCATCAAAGGTAGACGAAATAACTTCGCCGCGCACCGTGCGCTGCATATCGGTTACTTCTTCTGGACGCTCATCGATTAACAATACGATCAAATGGACGTCGGGATGGTTGCCAGCAATTGCCTGAGCAATATTTTGCAGCATTACAGTTTTGCCAGCCTTCGGCGGACTCACGATTAAACCGCGCTGACCTTTGCCTATAGGTGCCATCAAATCGATAATGCGCCCGGTAATGTCCTCAGACGAGCCATTACCGCGCTCTAAAGTAAAGCGCTCGGTCGGAAAATATGGTGTCAGATTTTCAAACAGCACCTGATTCTTTTTACTCTCTGGACTATCACCGTTGATATCCGTCACTTTCTGCAAAGAGAAATAGCGCTCACCATCTTTAGGTGCGCGCACATTCCCGCGCACATAATCACCGGTACGCAGGTTAAAACGCCGAATTTGCGCCGGCGAAATGTAGACATCGTCGGGCCCGGCCAAATACGAAGCGTCAGCACCGCGCAAAAATCCAAATCCGTCCGGCATCATTTCAAGCACGCCTTCAACATCAATTGAATCATCGCGCTTGGCGAGCGCTTTAAGCACTTGAAAAACCACATCCTGCTTCCTACTGCGACCGATATTTTCAATCTGCAGCTCTTCAGCCAGCTGCATCAATTCATGTATGGGTTTGAGCTTCAGTTCAGTCAGAGTCATGCGGAATCAGCAATTAAAAGAGACGGTAAACGCACCGTAGGCAGCTCTCAAAGTAGAGAGCAAAATAAGAAGTTAGCTATAGATGTTTAATTGTTTGCCAAGGCAAACAAACTAATTCGCCCGCTAATCCACCCTACGAATAAAAGAGTGAGTAAAACAAGGCGTAGATGGCTGTGTAAACAGCCGGGGTGCGTGATTACGACTTGCATCTAGAGTGCGAACGCTAACACTGTTAAGGCTTTGACGTCAAACGCCTACATCTCAAACACCACAACTACAAATGCAAAACCCCCGTTTTACCGAGGGCTTTGCTTTTCTGACAATTACTATGAAAAAACTATGCTGTAACTTCAACGGCTTCAACTGGACGATCCACCAGTTCAACATATGCCATTGGCGCATTATCACCTGCGCGAAAACCGCACTTTAGAATACGCAAATAGCCACCAGGACGTGCGCGATAGCGCGGCCCAAGCTCAACGAACAGCTTGCCGACGACTTGCTTGTCTCGCAAACGACTGAACGCAACACGACGATTAGCAACACCGTCTGTCTTAGCTAACGTAATCAATGGCTCAGCAAAACGACGTAGCTCTTTTGCCTTCGGCAAAGTAGTTTTAATGAGCTCTTCGCGGAACAAAGCCAACGAAAGGTTTTTAAATAGCGCTTTTCGGTGCGCACTGGTTCGATTTAGTTTACGACCAGAATTTTGGTGACGCATTTCCCTTGCTCCCTCTTAGCCGCCGAAGCCCGCGCTAGCGAGCCCCACCGGTGGCCAATTCTCTAGTTTCAT
>JAYVAQ010000322.1:0-2562 GCA_043750875.1 Rhodanobacteraceae bacterium | reverse complement strand
CATCGCTGGCTTTAGTCGGGCTAGCCCTAAACCACCAAGCACTTACCCCAAGTATGACAAACAGGCTAGCGAGCGCCCAAAGTCGGAATCTAGATCGGGCTTGGAACACAATTCGCGTAGCTGCAAGCTTTGGCGCTTGACCTTTCTGGCGCTGAGCATCGGCTCGCTTTAATGCATCAAAAATGATTGACATAGATGCTTAAATAAACGTTGATGGCAAAAAGCAGCTGACCACGGCATTGAGATAAAGTTTTGCGGGCATCAAAACTCCGGATCCCAATCAACGATCATTTTACCGGCGGCAAGGTCTATGTTTATTACAAATTGACCGGGAATATAGGGCAGTAATCGTTGCCGATCCCCTGCAACTACCATCACGTCATTGCTGCCAGTCGGCATCATTTCCTCAATAACACCCAATGCCACGCCCTGTAGGTTTTCAACATTCAGCCCAATTAAGTCGCGCCAGTAGTAATCGCCGCTGCTGAGCTTAGGCAAACAAGAGCGCGGTACTGAAATAAGTGAGCCTAGCCACAGGGCCGCTTGATCGCGGTCTTCGATTTCAGGAAATCTTGCCGCAAGGGAAGTTCCTGCGCCGCGAATTTTGAGCGGAACACCCACCAAGTTTGAAGTTTCGGGCAGTGCTGATAATTCGCTTATGTGCTTCGCAGCAGAATTACCGGAAACACTAGACACTGGACGAGCAAGCGTCCAGGGCCGATATTTAAAAATGCCTTCAGCAGGCTCGCAAAAACTTTTAATTTTTAGCGCGCCTTGAACGCCATGGAGGCCGCTCACGAGGCCGACCACAACGTCGGTCATATGCTAATTAAGCAGCAATGGCGACTGGTGCGACGACCGCATTGCGTGCGCGCTTGATCAACGAACGCACTTTCTCGGTTGGCTGCGCACCGTTACCTACCCAATGTGCGACGCGACCCAAGTCCAATTGCAGCGGCACTTCTTTGCCCATCGCAACCGGGTTGAAATAGCCAACGCGCTCAATGTTACGGCCGTCACGTGAGCTGCGCTCGTCAGTCACAACAACATGATAGAACGGGCGTGCTTTCGTCCCTTGGCGGGAAAGGCGAATTTTGACCATGAGAATTCCTTTTCTACGCAACGCGTAATTAAAATAAATAAATGTTTGTTTAAGCGACTCCAGCGATATGCCGCTAGGAAACGCGAAGCCCCCAAGTATAGCCGGTTTCGCCCTACGTTCCGCAAGTTCCCGCAAGCAGATAGGTCTGAATTCCTTCAGCTTTGCATCCACTAAAGAAGATGTCAAAAACTTCACGCAAATTAGACAATTACGAGGCGTTTCAGCCATACTTTAACAATTGAATTTACGCTACTGTTTATGAATGTCTCGATCACCCATTAGCTTAAGCCGACATCTTTTCTATTCGCATTTGCTCTGCGCACTTGTCGTAGCGACCGCAGTTGCGAGTTATTTATACTATTCGATCAGTATAGACGTCGTGCAAACCAACCAGGCGCGGCTGCGTTCCGCCTTTAATGCGCTAACTTCGCAATTCGAAACCTTAGACCCTGCGCGCCTAGCTTCGACAGCGCCCGAGTTGATCGCCACCCTTGATTTGGCCCTGAAAAAAGCAATTGAGACGCAGCAATTATCTTCTGCAACTATATTTGTCGGTGAAAAACGTTTAGCAGGCACGCCACTAATAGATGCGGGACGCCATGGCGATTTAGTGCTTGAGGGCGAGCTCAGCAGCTTTACGGATCCAGCGACCGTAAAAAAGACTAAATACAGCCTTGTTTTACGTGCTGATGGCACCGCACAGCAACAGCGACTAACTGAAATTAGAAACTACGCGCTGCTTGGCTTCATCGGCGCGGTAGTGTTGTCTTTGCTGTTCGCCCGCGTATTTGCTGCGCGCGTGAATCGCGCTCTTGATGCACTGGTTGAACGCTTGCAGCAGGTTGCTGCGGGTAATTTCGACGCGCGCATCCAAACAATTGCGGAAGACCCGACCGGCCGACTTGCTCTGGCGTTCAACGACATGAGCGAGCGACTGCAGCGAACGATACGAGAGCGCGAAGGCACCCTTACGCAGTTGCGAGAAGCACGATTGCAACTGGAAGGCTCAATCCGGGATCGCAACAAAGAACTAGTGGAGCTCAATGTTTTATTGCGCGATGAGCACGAACAGCGTGCCCAGATGGAAGCGAATCTTGCAGAGGCTGCAGCGACTGACCCGTTAACTAAGCTTCTAAACCGGCGAGCACTGTTGGGGTTAATGCAGCACATTGGCGACGCTATGCGCAAAAATGGCAAAAAATGCTGTATTGCGACCTTGGACATTGATCATTTCAAGCAAGTTAATGATCGCTTTGGCCATGATGTTGGGGATCAAGTATTAAGCGCCGTCAGCGCGGTTATCCGCAAACATTTGCGAGCAGATGAAGCCGCTGCGCGCTGGGGTGGGGAAGAGTTTTTGCTTGCCTGGCCCGATCAAACACTTGCCGTCGCGGAACAACGTGCGGACCGATTGCGCGAGCTGATCGGAGATTGCAATTTCGCCAACGGCAACTTGCGCA
>JAYVAQ010000321.1:0-25148 GCA_043750875.1 Rhodanobacteraceae bacterium | reverse complement strand
GAGCGACATTGGCGGCCCGGCGTTCACCGCCGGAAAATACTTATCGCCAGCCCTTTACGTCGGTTACGGCCAAGGCTTGTTCAACCCGCAAACGCTGTTTATCCTGCGCTACAAGCTCTTTGAGCGCTATGAGTTGGAAGCGCTGAGCGGACGCGAGCAAAAGATTGGTGTTAATTATCGGCGGGAGCGGTAGCCTTCGCCGAAGCGAATGACTTGATAGGAAAAAGAAAATATGATTTCAGCGATACAAGCACTTGAACTATTGCGCGAGGGCAATCGCCGGTTTGTTGCCGGGGTACAAAGTCCGCACGCGCTGCGCGGTCAAATGCGGCCGAATGCGCTGCCCGTCGCGCAAGAGCCTTTGGCGATTATTTTGGGCTGCTCGGACTCGCGCGTACCGGCGGAGCTAGTTTTTGATCAAGGCCTAGGCGATCTTTTTGTGATCCGGGTAGCGGGCAATATCGTTGCACCTTCGCAGGTCGGCAGCGTGGAATTTGCCGCGTCACGCTTTAATACCCGCTTGGTTGTGGTGTTGGGGCATTCGCAGTGTGGGGCAATTTTGGCGACGCTTGAAGAACTACAGCAGCCCAGTGCGCAGTCGCGCAATATTCGTTCGATCGTGGATCGCATTCGGCCCTCGGTACAGTCCTTACTGTCCACCGAGCTACGCCACGATCACGAAAAGTTGGTGCAGCATGCGGTACGCGCCAATATTCGCGCCTCCGCCAACCATTTGCGGCATGGCTCGGAAGTGCTGGAACAGTTGATTCAGAACGATGGCCTGATGGTGGTCGGTGCAGAATATTCGCTGGATACCGGCGAGGTGGTTTTTTTCGATGGTTTTGACGCAAAACTTTAAGTACTTAATGAAAGCCTTGTGAACAAGCGTTAATACTGAGCCTCAGCGCTGTTTGCGTTGCGCAAACGAGTTCAGACTCAAGCCTCTTAAAACGAGGCTAAAAAGTGACGCTTGCCGAACACCCAAAACCTTGGCCAACCAGAGGCTTAAGTTGGTTGGCATTGAGGTGGCAATCCCTGCCAGTGCGACTGCAGGGCGCGTTGTTACAAACTTGTGTGGCGCTAACATTTTTGCTGTTGGCACTTTTCAGCTTAGAACTAGGTGTTCCTGCCATTTTGACGCGCCCTATTTGGCTGCCTGCGGCACTACTTGCGGCGATGGTGTTGGCGCGGGGCACGGCGGATCAGTGGGGTTTAGTTTTAGGTGCCGCGCTATTTGGCTTTTGGCGCTATTCTGATCAAGGCCTCGCTGGCGCGGGATCAATCGCATTCAATGCGCTTGCGATATTCGTGCAGATCCATCTCGCGCATTTTTTACTGAAACGCGCCCTTGGACCTGAGGGCGGCGAGTTGTGGCGCGCGCGCGATCTAGCGATTTCCGCTTTCGTGCTTGGGCCGATCATGATGAGCATAAAGCCGCTGATCGTTTTCCCGTTTTTACTCAGCTTTGATCTGATTCCTACTAGTAACCTGTTTGACCGTGCCTTTGATTGGATTGTCGCTGACACGATGGCGGCATTTCTGGTGGCACCGATGATCTTGGTCGTGGTGGGCCTGCCACGCCCGTGGTGGCGGTCAAGGTGGCGCGCGCTATTTTTAGGCCAAGGCGTGGTGGTGTTAGCGTTCATCGCCGCACTACAGATCGCTGCCAGTTTTGAGGGGGATCGCGTCCGGGCGCTCGTGCACATCGAACTCAGCAATCGTATCGAGCGATTGCGCGGCAAGCTAGAACAATTGGAGGAATACGGTGTGCCGCCCCTGGGTGGCTCGCGCGCGCTTGGCCTCGTGCCGCTCAGTGCCTCAACAGCGGCAAGCTTACCCACGACTGCACTGAACTATGCTGCGCCCGTTGATCCGCTGATACTCAAGCTTGATCGGGTGCCAGGCTGGGCGCTTGATTTGGCTCGTTGGTCAGCGGAAGAGCGCGCATTATTTGCCGCCAAACAATGGCATTTTTTGTTTGCGGATACACCGGTATCGTCCGACGGTGAGAATGAGCTGATCGTCAAGCAATCCATGCTTTTGGCTAATAATCGATTTCGCACGGCATTGGTTCTGCCGCCCTTGGCGGTGCGCGCAATCGTCTCGAAAACGCTCTGGTGGTTCCAGCTGGCGTTCTCAGTTGCGGCCATCCTGGCAACCTTGACCACGGTTCGCACTAGCGCGCGCCGGCGTTTGCTGGAACAGCGTGTTGCCGAACGCACCATGTCATTACGCGACGCGACGCATGAGCTTGCCTTGTTTAAAGCCTTGGCCGATCAGGCGACGGATCCCATTATTGTGGCGGATCCGCGCGCTTCCGCCACGGGCTTGCCGACGTTGCGCTACATCAACCCAGCATTTATCCAAGCTACGCAATATGGCTTGCATGAATTAGCGGATCTGAGCTTGTTGCGCGGGCGTGATGCGGACACGCAAAAAATTGCACATCTTATGCAATCGCTGGCGCGGGGCGAGAGTGCCTCGGCCGAGTTTTACCACTACCGCAAAGATGGCTCGCGCTATTTGGCGCATGTCAACGCCTTCCCAATTTTTTCTGACGCGGGTGCAATTACACATTGGGCCGGGCTGTATCGGGATGTCACCGAGGAACGCGCGCGCGAAGCGCGTGCCCGGGTGGATGAACGCTTTAGTCAAGAACGCGAGCGGCATGAACAAATCGGGCGCATGGCCGGCGGCGTCGCGCATGATTTCAATAATTTGCTGACCGCCGTTCAAGGCGGCGTTGAGCTGATTCGACTGGAATCAGGCGAACACGTGGCGCCGGATCTATTGGAAAATATTGAGCAAGCGGTGCGCACGGGTGCTGAGTTAACGCACCAGTTATTGGCTTTTTCCGGCAACGGTCAGGGCCGCATCGAAGTGCTGGAATTGGGCGCGCGCGTGCGGGCAGTGCACAAAATGTTGAAAATGGCGATCCCAACCAGCACGCTGCTGACCGTAAAAATCGCCCCGGGTCTGCACCACGTCAAGTTGGACCCGGCTTGGCTTACCCAAATTCTGGTGAATTTGGTGATCAATGGCGCGCAGGCGTTGCAAGGTCAAACCGGTACTGTGCGGGTGGAAATTATTGCCGCCAGCGAATGCGCTCCGCCAATGAATCAAGGCTTGAGCTCCGAACAAGAACCGAGCTTGCCCGGCATTATTTCCAGCCATGCCGCCGCTGGTTCACATGTGTGCTTGAGTGTTAGCGATAGTGGTTGCGGGATTGCACCAGAGCTGGTGCAGAAAATATTTGAACCTTTTTACACCACCAAATCCGAAGGCACCGGCCTTGGCTTAGCGGCGGTGGCGGGCGTGGTGCGGGAATCACGCGGTTGGTTGACCGTGCGCTCGAGTAGCGCAATTGCTGGTCAACAGAATAATTTTGGCACCGAATTTCGCGTCTACTTACCGGCGCATGACCCCGATGCGGATCAAGGCGACAGCCAAAATATTTCGCAACTCGTCACTGAAGCATCAACGTTGCCAGCGGCTGCGTTGGCCGTGGCAAACGCGGCGCGCAGCGTGCTTGTCGTTGATGACGAACCCGGCGTACGCGCCTACGTGGCCACTGTTTTACGCGGCCTGGGCTGGTCTGTTACCACCGCCAATAATGGCCTAGAAGCGCAAGCGCGCCTGGCGCAGTCGGGCTTTCAGCTCATGATTACCGATCTGACGATGCCAGAAATGGGCGGATTTGCGCTGATTGATTGGTTGGCGCAGCAGCCCGAATGCCCACCGATTGTGATTATGAGCGGCTACTCACAAGACCGCGAGCTGCTGATGCAACGCCACGCCCAGCGTGTACGCACCTGGTTGGACAAACCTTTTACCGTGCATGCTTTGCGGGCGGCGACGGAGTCGGTTCCCTGATCTCTTAGGCGGTCGCCCCGCCGCTTACTCCGCCAACCGCAACGTCGCCGAATACGGCGGGATCTCGCGCCTTACCCCAGCCGCCACTTGCTTTTGCACATCCACCCACCAGCGTGGCGTGAAAACGTCCGCGTGCGCGTCCATCAGGCCTTTGTGCATGGCCGGTGTTAGCCCCAAAAAGCGCGGGAATTCTTCCGGGAATAAATCATTCGGTGCGACATAAATTTCGCGGCCGTCGTCGTCATCGCTGGGTATGGGTAGCTCGCGAAAGCGGCATTCGGTGACGAAACACAGCTCGTCGTAGTCATAGAAAATAACGCGCCCGCCTTTGGTGACGCCAAAATTTTTCAGCAATAAATCACCCGCGAACACATTGCTGTAGGCTAAATCTTTCAGCGCTTGGCCATAGTCCACCATCGCTGCCACCGCTAGCTCTTCGGAAACTTCTTTGACGTATAGATTCAGCGGACGAATTCGCCGTTCAATATACAAATGCGTCAACACAACATAATCGCCTTCTACGATAACGCTGGAGCCACAAGTGTCGATAAGTTCTTGCAACGCCTCTGGCGCAAAACGCGCGCGCGGGAATTTTAGGTAGCGAAACTCTTGCGCATCGACCAAGCGCCCGGCGCGGTCATGCTTGAATACCAGCTGATATTTTTCCAATACGTCCTGGCGCGCAATATTTTTTGGCGGCGCAAATTTGTCGCGAATGACTTTGAAAACCAGCGGATAGCTAGGCAGCGTAAATACCGCCATGACCATACCTTTTTCACCATCCGCTAATTTAAAACGATCATCACGCGCTTCTAGATGCCGGAAAAAGTGCCGATAACGTTCGGTCTTTCCTTGCTTTGCCCGCCCGAGCACGGTGTAAAGCTCATCAATGGGTTTGCGCGGCAATAAGGTGCGCAAAAACACCACGGCATCTCCGACAGTTTCCAAATCGGCTTGGAAATAGCTGCGCGTGTAGCCAAACAGTGCCGCGACATCGTCCCGCTGCGTCAGCACCGCATCGGCACGAATGCCGCTGCCGCGTCCAGACTCGGCCTTTTTATTTTCCTCCGCGTCTTCATTTTTAAGTGCGATTGCAATCGGCGAAAAGTGTTCGTCGCCAAACACGCGCCCGACCAAATAGGCGCGGCGTTCGCGGTAAAAAACCGTGGTCAATAGCTCCACCGCGCGCACTGGCTGTTCACCCCAGTGCGCCAATTGCGTTGCCACGGCCAGGGCGATGCGGGTCGCGCAGCGTTCGGGGTCGGAATACGGAACTGAAAAACCGGCATCGTCGAGCACACTGCGAAACAGGGTGCGCAAGGAGGCGGTGGCGGTGTAGCTTAAGCGTGCGACCGGGCGGGTAATACGATCGCTAGGTTCAATATCGAGCGCAACAAATTCCACGCCCGAATCCACGCCGCGCGTTTTAAAAAAGCGCCGCGTCAGGGTATTGAAGAAGGTTTTGTAAAGTTCTTGATCCAAATCCGGGGCGATCAGGGCGCTGTAGTGGCCTTTGACCGCGGCCCAAGTGGTTTTGTCGGTAACGAAATTCGCCAACGCAATGCGTAAATGCGCGCTGGTTTCCTCGATGGTGATGTCATACAGGCCAATGCGCTCGACGGCGTCGTTGCGCGATTCCGTCCATTCGCGCAACTCGAAACGCGATTTTGCGCGCTGCGTCACTAGCCTGAAGCGTGCATTGTAGTTGGCAAAGCCCGACCGAATCACACCTGCCGCGGCCAATGCATCGGCGGTGCGCGTGCCAGCAAGTGCGACGTGTGCTGACATGACTAGCCTCGTTCCACCACTAAAATCGTCAAATCGTCGCTGGAGCGCTCTTCGCCGGAAAAGCTAAACACCGCCTCACGCAAAGCAATTGCCAAATTTTGCGCGCCGGGGGTGCGCGCGATCACCTCGTTACGCCGCTCGGTGCCGAACAACTCCAATTTGCGACCTTTTGCGGCTTTGTCCAAACGTTCGGCTTCATCTAGCCCGTCGCTACTGAGGATCATCGCATCGCCAACCGCTAACATGACGCGCTGTTCTTTGGTGTCCAACACTTTTGAGGCACCCAGCGGTGCGCCCGGATCGAAACCCAGCTCTAACACTTTGCCTGCTTTGGTGCGAATCACCGGCGCACTGTGGCCTGCCAGCGCAACCCGACACGCGCCTTTTTCAGCATTAACAAATACTGCCGCCATGGTGGCAAAAACGCCCGGCTCCAATGAATCACTAAGGGCTGCGTTGATGCGCGATAAAAATGCCGCAGGCCCAGAGCATTGGCCGATTAACTCACGGCTTAGCGCCATGATTTGCGCCATCACAATACTGGCCGACGCGCCTTTGCCAGAAACATCGCCCAGCAAGAACGCGTATTCCTTTTTCGGCAAAGCCTCAATGTCGTAAAAATCACCGCCAATGACGTAATGCGGAATGTATTGCACCGCGATTTTGAGGCCATCGGCATTTTCTGGTGCAGGGCGTAACAGCCTGCGCTGGATTCGTTGACCTAACTTCAGGTCATCATTGGTAATCATCAAGCGCGCATCTTCAGGCGCGCGATCTAATAGTGGGCCAAGCACGCGTGCGCCTACCCGTAAAGCATCCGCAACTTCACCGTTGAAAAACGACATATTGGATTCTAAATACACCGCGCCACCTGGAAATACCGCGCTGTCTAATGGCAAGCACACAACATAGGCCGGTAAGTTGCCTTGTATGTTCAATTGCGCGTTCAAACCGGCCAACGCTGGCCCGTCCAAAATCAGCGCGCCAGTGGTGTGGATGCCCAAAGCGCCGGCGATGGCGCCATAAAATTCCCCGGCCAGTACACGGCCGTCGGTAATGCCACCAATCAGCCTGCCGCATGGGTCCAGCAGCGCCGCCTGACTTAAGCTGGGCAACATTGCGAGGAATATATTGCTGACGTGCTGCGCGCGCTCCGCCAACGGCCGTGGTTTGGTCAGAATTTCTAACAAGCCTGCCAGTAAATCTTCCACCCGTTCCAAAGGCACGTGTGCCACCGGGCTTTCATCTTCCGGCAACTCGCGCGTGGACGAAGTCACCATTGATGGGCTGATTTTTCCAGCTGTGGTCTTAGGTAATGCAGCAATTGCAGTGGGCGCGTGCTTATTGAAATAAATCGCGTTGACCTTGCCTAATTCGACTGAATCGCCCTCGCGCAGAGTCTGCGGCCCGGTGATTTTTACGCCGTTTACGCGCGTGCCATTGGCCGAGCCCATATCGATCAGCACCATTTGCGCGCCGCTTAAAACCAGCTGCGCGTGTTGGCGTGACACGGTAGGGTGTTCGATCTGGATCGCCACACCTGCCTCCCGACCGATTAAGCCGCCAGCAGCAACATCAATATCGAAAATGCCGCGTCCAGGTAAATCTAATATACGAAGTTGTGGCATGGAGGACTTGCGCGCCTTACTCTAGGGATTCGATCCGCGAGTGTAAGGGTAGTGATATGACTGTCGCATTTTATTGTGTGTTGATCGCAGCGTTTTTACCAATTTTGTTCACTGGGGTTGCAAAATTTTCCGGCAAGGGCTTTAACAACAATAGCGTGCGAGATTTTCAGGCCAGCTTGACCGGCATGCGCCAACGCGCGCACTGGGCGCATTTGAATTCTTTTGAAGCGTTTCCGCCTTTTGCTGCCGCAGTCGTTATTGCGCATCTAGCGCATGGCGCGAATCAAACGGTGAACCAGCTCGCGATCGCGTTTGTGCTGCTGCGAGTGGTTTATGGCGTGCTCTACATTGTTGATTTTGCCAGCATGCGTTCGGTCGTGTGGTTGGCGGCGGTGGGTTGCTGGGTTGCGATGTATTTTGTTTGAGCTAGGTTCAAACATTGGCCTCGCCTTGTGCCAACAAATGCCCAGCCACGCGTTCGGCAACCATATCCGCGTGCGCTTGCAAACTGGCGCGATCCAGCTTCGCTTCTGGCCAACCCTGCGCATGATCACGCACCAACTTCGCCAATAGCTGCGCGTGCACAGCGCTGTCATTGAGCGCCGGGATGTAGCGCAGACTGGTTCCGCCCGCGTGGCGAAAATATTCGGCGTTCTCGCCGGCAATTTCTTCCAACGTTTCTAAGCAGTCAACAGCAAAGCCAGGGCAGATCACATCCAAGGTTTTCACGCCTTTTGCGGGCAGCGCTTTGATCACCTCATCAGTGTAGGGGCGCAGCCATTCTTCCCGCCCGACCCGGGATTGAAAGCTGATTTGCAGCTGATCTTCACGCAGCGCCAATGCTTCGCGTAAGCGCCGAGCGGTGCCGTAACAATGGCAGTGATACAAATCGCCATTTTTGAAATAGCGCTTGGGAATGCCGTGAAAGCTCAACAGCAGCAAATCTGCGCGGCCATGCGTGGCCCAATGCGCGGTTACGGACTCAGCCAAGGCAGATATGTAGTCCGGGCGCTCGAAATACTGCGCGATGAAGCGGAAATCCGGCACCCAGCGATGCGCTTGCAACGCGTTGCTGACACCGTCAAACACTGAGCCTGTAGTGGAGCCAGAATACTGCGGGTACAGTGGCAGGACGAGCAAACGTTTGGCACCCGCGGCCATCAGCGCCTGCAAACCGGTGTGAATGGCGGGCGTGCCATAACTCATCGCCATTTGCACAACAAATTTGCCAGGGCCGACGTCCAATTCACGCTGAATCCCCTGCGTTAACGCCAAACTGAGCTGCATTAGCGGCGACCCAGCATCGGTCCAGACCTTGCGATAGTTAGCCGTCGAACGAAAACCGCGAATCGGCAAAATAATGAAGTTCAGTAAACACCACCAAAGCACACGCGGCAATTCGATCACGCGCGGGTCCATCAAGAACTGGCGCAAATAGCGTCGAACTGAAGGCGCAGTCGGCGCGCTGGGGGTGCCTAAGTTGACGACGAGTACACCGACGCAATCGGCTTGAGCATGGCGGGAGACAGGTAAGCCGTGATAACGCATGGATGTAATGTTTAGTTGAAGAAGCGCATTGTGCCGGGTGCAAGCTAAAATTGCGGTGAGCATGCACTTTTGATAGGTAAATCTTCAGCCCTACAGTCGGAAAAGCATCGCTCACTCTGCAAGGCATGAAACTTGCTACAAATTCTGGCTTCCGATTGCGCTGGGTACTTTGTAGAAACTTCGTTGCAGCTTTACAAAAGCTTGGCAGTGACTAAAACAAGGGTGTAGATGGTTTTCGCGTTCGATTCGGCCACACTGCTGTTGGTGTATCACGTTGTCGCTTGGCTGATGGTGCTTGCGACTGCGGGCGGATTTTGGCATTTGCGTGGCCGATTCGGCGTGGCCTATTGGGTCAGCTCCTTTCTGGCGGTGGCGCTATCACAGGCAATGCGGCCCTGGATCGCGGAGCACTTGGGTTTAAATATTGCGCTGTCCGCCGGGCATATCGGTGGTTTGGTGTCAGCGGCGCTGCTGGTCATGGCAGTGCGGGTATTTCTAGGTTTGAGTTCGGCGTGGCGCATCAATTTGATTGTCGTGCTGATTGGCGCGGCTTATTCGTTGTTTATCACCACGACCGGGCGCTCGAATTGGAATTCGCTGATGCTGACGTTGTTGCTCAGCGCGATGCTGCGGGCCTGGGCCTGGGTGCATGCCTGGCAGGCCTGGCGGCGTCAACGCAGCTTTCCGTGGCTGCTGACGCATGTTTTCCTATTTTCATCTGCAATCGCGCATGGTTGGCGCGCACTGGACGTGATGCCCTCGCCTGAAACCACTGAAATCGCGGCGCACCTAGCAAATGGCCATTGGTTGCTGGTGTTTATTGTGCTGCTAATCGCCCAAGGGTTATCGATTTTGCTGCTAATTTCAGACACGTTTCAGCGCGAAATTCGGCAATTAGCCGAACATGATTGGCTGACAGGGCTTTTGAATCGGCGCGGCTTGCATGCGCGGATTGGCGGCATTGAAGCGGCGTCATCGCGCACCGGTCAAGTCCGAGCGCGGGAGATTTTACTTGTCGATGTGGACCGCTTTAAGTCGGTCAATGACACGCATGGCCACGATGCTGGCGATGCCGTTCTACGTCAGTTGGGCGAACGATTGTTGCCCTTATCGGCGCAAACTGCCGCAATTGCGCGCACGGGTGGTGAGGAATTTGTATTGGTGGCTTATGGCGTAGCGCCCGCCGATCTAGAATTGCTGGCGCGGCAAATCGTGCAAGACGTGCGGAATCGGCCGTTTCAAATCGCCGCAGGTATGAAAGGCGCAACCACGCTCGGTGTTACGGTCAGTATTGGTGTTACTCAGTCAGCGGCGAACGAAAGTTTTGAAGCACAATTGCGGCGTGCGGACGCGGCACTGTATCGTGCCAAACGCGAAGGGCGAGATCGTTGGGTGCTGGCTTAGCCACACTTTTGCCGGCTTTTTGCTAATACGAATTGCTAAAACGAACTTACCCAACCGCATTAAGGATGCGGCTGGGCAAGCGTTATGCCTTAAAACTTCGCCGAAAGCCGTGCGAAGTAGCTGGTGCCGTTCAAACCAAACTGCACTGAGTCATAGATAAAGCCATTGTCGGTTTCCAAGTCATCTTGACGTGTTGGAAATTTGTCGAAAATATTTGCCGCACCGATCGCGAATTTAATATTTTCTTGAATCGCATACGTCACCGCAAAATCCGCCGAAAGGCGCGGATCATATTCGGCATTCGGTACGCCATTCGCGGTGCCGGAGAAGGTGCCAAGCACTTGTTGACCGAAATAGATGAACTTGATATCGGTGTTCCATTTGTTGATGTCGTAATTAAAGCCAAGTACAAACTTGCTGCGCGGTGCGCCTTGTTCAAGGAATAAGCGCTCGCGTTCGCTCAGCAAAACATCCGCCAGATCCGGGCGGTTTTGAAAACGCGTTGGCAGGTTGATCGCACGCACTTCGGTTTTGTTGTTGGTGTAGGCAAAGTTGGTTCCGAGTTTGCCTTCACCGATTTCGTCCGTGCGGCTATAGGTGATATCCAGGCCTTGGGTGCGGGTGTCGACTGAGTTGACGAAAAACTGCGCTTGCCCAACATTCAATCGCGCCAGCGTGGCACCAATGGTCGGGTCGGTTTGATCAAAGCGGCCGCTCAAGACAATGCGGTCGTCAATATTGATGCTATACAAATCGAAGGTTAGTGCTGAAGCATCGGCAAAAGTTGCAGTAATACCCGCGCCATAACCTAGTGATTGCTCTTCGGTCAGCGAGGGAATTCCAGCCGCAACGGCAAGCGTGCCGTTGTTTGGCGCAAGCACTACATCGACCGGACGACCATTAACAAAGTCGGTAAATGTCGAGGAGAAATAGCGCTGTTGCAAGCCAGGCGCACGAAAGCCGGAGCTGACCGAACCACGGAAGACGATCACGTCGTTGGCGCGATAGGCAGCGGCAAGCTTGCCGTCCAGAGTGTCGCCAAAATCACTGTAGTCTTCATAGCGCAATGCGACATCCGCGGTGAGTTGATCCGACAGCGTGGCTTCAAAATCACCATACACCGCGTAATTGTTGCGGCTTTTATCGACGACGTCAGCGGGCTGAAACCCTGGGAAACCTTGGCTACCGCCGTTACCACCGCCCGCGCCATCTGCGTCGATGAAAGAACCTGGTTCACCGGCAAAAATTTCGTAGTTTTCTTTGCGATATTCCGCGCCAAACGCGATGTTGGAACCTTGAAAAATGGTCTCGAAATAGCGGCTGAAGTCAACATTGGTGGTGTATTGCCTGAAGGCGAAACCACCGGCGTCAAACTCGGTTGGGCTGCGCCCGCCATTAAGATTGGCAATCGAGGCGTTCAGGGTATTGCTAATGCGATAGTCAAAGCGGTTGTAACCATAGCTTTGGCTGAAATCGGCATACCACTCGCCAAACTGGGTTTTGAAACCGGCGTTAACTGAGCGATCTTCCAAGTCACCATTGATAAAAGGCACGAAGCCATTTGGATACAAAAGTGCTGAGTTACGGGTAGGAATGTCGTCCGCCGTACGCTCAAACGCACCGGAGCTGGCATCACGCTGTTGAAAGCCAGCGGTCAAATACAGGCCGCCCATATCACCTAGTGGCAAATTGCCGTCAAAGGTCAGCGTCGCATTTTCCACGGCGGTGTCACCAATAATGCGCAGGCCCGGCGAGCGATCCGAACTACCACGATCCAAGTATTCGCCGGTAAACGCCGCGTGTCCACCTTCGCCAAACTGGAAGCCGCAATAGGCGCTAGCTTGGTAGTTCAAACCATCACCGCGCGAGTATTGGCCATAGCCCAAAATGCCTTCGCAGCCAGGCTTGGTTTTCATCACAATATTCATCACGCCCGCAATGGCGTCTGAGCCGTATTGTGCCGCGGCACCATCACGCAGGACTTCAATGCGCTCAATGCCCAACACTGGGATGGTGTTCAAATCCGTGCCGGTGTTGCCGCGGTTACGCGCGCCAAAAATAGTGACCAACGAGGTGCTGTGCCGACGTTTGCCATTCACTAACACCAAGGTTTGATCTGAGCCTAAACCGCGCAGTGCGGCGGAATCGACCAAATCCGCACCATCAGCACCCGTTTGGCGTGTGGAGTGGAAAGATGGCGCAATAAATTGCAGCGATTGCGCCAAATCAAACTGCGGCGAACGCTCAACTTCTTTGCTGATGTTCAACACATCGACCGGCACGACGCTGTCGGTGTCAGACGAGCGGGGCGCGACGCGGCGGCTGCCGATCACCGAGATTGCATCGAGCTCGACCACTTCATCGGTGCTATCGGCTGCGTCTTGCGCGTAAGCCTGTGGCAGCGGCCCGATCAAGCCGGCGAGTGCCAATGCTAGCCAAAGTGCGTTTTTGACCGGTTTTGCTGGAATAGCCTCAGCCTTGGTGTAGCGCGAACTTTTGTTCGTTTTAGCGTGTGTCATGCGGTTCTCCATGAATTAAATTTGATGATCAGCCAAAGTTGTTAACTCAAGCCGACTTAAGCGACGCAAGATTAACGCTTTTTTTTCAAATGGCATAACAAACTGTAGCGAAGTTATCGCCGTGCCTGCATTCGGGCCTACATTTTATGTACCCTTTGCGCCCAACCTTTGCGGTGAGGACGTCATGCAACAAGCTAAAAGCTATATTGAGATCGCGATTGAGTCGATTCAAGCCTTCGCCAATGACGGCAAACTGGATGCCGCTGAGCTGCAACGCATGCTAGATATTGCCCTACGCGATGGTCAAATCGATGCCGACGAGCTGCGCGTGTTGGGCAAAATAGTGATGCAGGCGGAAAAAGGCCCGCTGGATGCTGATGTGCAGGCGCTGATTGCACAGATTAGACTGCGTCACGGCCTAAAATGAGCCATCGCGTGCGCCAGGCAGTCCGCCCAGCGTGTTTTATCGCGCGCATCGTGCTAGCGCTCAGCCTGATGAGTGCGGCGCACGCGCAAGTTTATAAATGCAAACGCGGCAATGTGATCGCCTATCAAGACAAACCTTGTCCTGCGGGCACACAACTCGGCCGCATCACTCTAGAAGCGCCACCGGTGGTTGGCAAGACGCCCTCAAGCTCGATCAATCCGCCAAAGCCCGCACCGGATAACGGCCCGGCAGCACCCGCCGCCCCAGCTTTGCTGGCAGCGGCAGAGAATTACCGATGTACGCGCTTTGATGGCAGTACCTATTTCAGCGCCAGTTTGATGCCGAATCGCCAGTTAGTCGCGGCATCGGCCTTAGCGGTACCGCCGCCGGGCGTCGCTGCAAACGACAAAGTTTGGGCCACCGATACCTGCGTCGCAGCACCGATCAAGGATGCTTGTGATTTTTATAGCGTTGAGATGGATCGTGTCGGAAGGCTCGCGCGCAGCGCTGCAGGTATCGAGCTCAAGCGGCTTAATCGCGAGGCAATGCGCTTGCGCACGGTGTCGAATAGCCGGTGTCGGCGCTAGCTTCTGAATCGCTATTGTTTCGGCACGGATAGGTTTAATTTTCTGCGAGGCAAGCGAAACGCCCGCTCATCACACCGCCGCTCATCACACCGCCCGCCCAACCAGCGCACCGATCCCAGCCGTCAACGCCATCGCAAAAGCACCCCAAAATGTGACTCGGATGGTTGCGCGCACGATTTTTGCGCCGCCTGCGCGTGCGCCGATGCCACCCAGCAAACCGAGAAATGCCAGCGAGCCTACCGATACGATGATTTGCAGTGATGCGGCGGGTGCGACAACGGCCAAAAGCAAAGGCATCGCGGCGCCGATAGAAAATGTCGCGGCCGAGGTGAACGCTGCTTGAATTGGGCGTGCGGTACTGAAATCTGAAATGCCAAGCTCGTCACGTGCATGCGCGCCTAGTGCATCTTTCGCCATTAACTGATCGGCGACCTGGCGGGCTAGCGCAATTTCTACGCCGCGTCGCACATAGATGTGGGCAAGCTCTTCGCGCTCTAGTTCCGGCTGTGTTGCCAGCTCCGCGCGTTCGCGCGCCAAATCCGCTTGCTCGGTGTCGGATTGCGAACTCACCGAAACGTATTCGCCCGCTGCCATCGACATCGCGCCCGCCACTAATCCGGCGATGCCCGCGACCACAATATCGGCACGCGTTCCAGCTGCGGCGGCAACGCCTAGAATCAGACTTGCGGTGGAAAGTATGCCGTCATTCGCGCCCAAAACGGCAGCGCGTAGCCAACCAACGCGTGAAACCAGATGACGTTCGGTGTGCAGGCGGCTCATGTTTTCTCTAAATTTGACTTGGCGTAAAGGCTGATCATGCGGGAAAAAATGCATTCGGGGTTGATTCGGATCAATTCTCCGAAGGTGTCGTCCTAAACACGAGGCGCATCAGCCTGTGGCATATATTAGATATTGCTTATTTAGACATTGCTTATTTAAATAATTCTAATGCACTATTCTGCTTCAGCCAAAGGGTCTTTTTATGCCGCCAAATGATTTGCCCTCGAGTTCACCCGTGGAAACCATGCAACAGCATGCATGCGCGGCGTCGAACTTATTAAAAGCTATGGGCAATGAGCAGCGTTTGCAAATTTTGTGCTTGTTGGTGGAAAGCGAGTTCAATGTCGGCGAGTTGCATGCGCGGTTGGCGTTGAGCCAGTCCGCACTCTCGCAACACCTTGCAGTACTGCGGGATGCCGGTTTCGTCAACACCCGGCGCGTGGCACAAACTGTGTTCTATTCTTTGGCCGATGGCCCCGTGCAGCAGGTTATGCAAACTCTGCACAGCATTTATTGCGGAAAAACCTTATGACTATGCCTCCTATTTTGCGCCCCCTTATTAGCGCCGCGCTGTTGCTTAGCCTAGCCGCTTGCAGTGAAACAACCGTACCCATCGGCCAAAAAGCGATTAACACTGAAGGCTTGGTATTGCTGACTATTGCACCAGCCAAAAGTACGGCGCAGCGCGAATGGATTGGCGTTGTCGAAGCCAAGCAGCAAGCGGTGCTGTCCGCGCAAACCGCAGGCCGGGGGTCCACCTTGCTTGTCGATGTGGGCGATGCCGTTAAAGAAAAGCAGGTGCTCGCGCGCCTGAGTGAAGTCGAACAATTGGCCGGGCAAAACCGCGCGCAAGCCTTGGTCAATGCCGCACTTGCCTCCGCGAATGAAGCGGAGGCCGATTTCAAGCGCATGAGCAATCTGCAGCGCGAGCACGTGGTTTCCGCCCAACAGCTGGAACAATCATTGGCGCACCGCGATAGCGCCCGGGCGCAACTGGCATCGGCGCAAGCACAACTGCGCGAGGCGGCTCAGCAAATCAGCTACACCGTCATTCGCGCGCCGTTCGAGGGCGTGATCAGCGCGCGCCACGTGCAAGTGGGCGAGGCGATCGCCCCCGGCATGGCATTAATGACTATGAATTCGCCCGGTCAGCTGCGTTTACGGCTGAGCCTGCCGCAAGCGGAGGCGTTAGCGCTGGATATCGCGCAGCCCGCGCAGGTTTTACTTGCGGACGGCAGCCAGCTTGCCGCAAGCGAAGTCGTGGTGTTTCCCAGTAGCGATGCACAAACGCACACGATCACCGTGCGTTTGGAATTGCCCAGTGCCACGGGCCTGCAGCCGGGTATGACCTTGCGCGCGTTATTGGCAACACGGGTTCAGCCTGATTCGGCAGCCGCTGCTGCCTCGCCGGAAATACAAATTCCCGCAAGTGCGGTGATTCAACGCAGCGAAGTATCCGGCGTTTATATAGTTAGCAAACAAACTATAGTTCTGCGTCAAATTCGGCTCGGGCATAAGTTCGGCGCGCAAGTCGAGGTGCTGTCCGGCTTAAACCCAGGCGAAACCATCGCGGCTGATCCGCTGGCAGCAAATCTAGCGCTTGCAGAGCGGTTATGAATCTTTCCACGAACTATTTTTGCAAAATGTCGAAGATTCGTCATTGCGAACGCAGTGAAGCAATCTCAGCCTTGAAGCTGAGACTGCCACGTCGCTTCGCTCCTCGCAGTGACGAGCTTTATGGTCCTTCAACAGCCACTTCAAAGGCTGAAAACTTGCGATGAGCGACACGGAAAAGATGACTCCTGAGACAAATCGCCCGGAAATAAAGCTAGGATTTTCCGGCCGTATTGCGCGCGCATTTCAAAACAATCCCTTGACGCCAATTTTAGCGCTGGCCGGGCTGCTGCTTGGCCTGGTTGCTGTGCTCATCACTCCGCGTGAAGAAGAGCCACAAATCGATGTGACGATGGCAAATGTGTTTATTGCCTTTCCTGGTGCATCAGCGCGCGATGTCGAGAGTTTGGTCGCTACGCCCTACGAGCAAACTTTATCTGAAATTGAAGGCGTCAAGCATGTCTATTCGGTCAGCAGCCCTGGAATCGCGGTTTTTACCGTAGAGTTCATCGTTGGCGTGCCGCGTCAGGACGCACTGGTGCGCCTTTACAACCAAGTCTATGCAAATGCTGATTGGGCCCCGGAAAATTTAGGCGTCGGTCAGCCTTTGGTACGCCCGATGGGCATTGACGACGTTCCGATCATGGCGGTTAGTGTTTGGAGCGACGACCCGAACAACGGCAGCGTCGAGTTGGCGCAAGTCGCGCATCTGCTGGAAGCCGAGTTTAAACGCGTGCCCGGTACGCGTGACGTCTACAGCATTGGTGCGCCGGATCGTGCGGTACTGGTGCAAATGGACGCGAACTTGCTTGCCGCCCACGATCTAAGCGTGGCCGAACTCAGCCAAGCGCTGTTAGCAAGCAACTTGGTGCGCGCGGCAGGTGAACGGGTAACTGCGCAACAGTCGGTGCCGGTCAGCGTTGGTAGCTATTTGGCGCAGCGCGATGAAATTGCCGGAATTATTGTCGGCATGGAAAATGGGTCACCGGTGTATCTATCTGATGTCGCGCGCGTTATTGATGGCAGCGATGCGCCGGTGACCTATGTTTGGCACGGCGCACCAACGGCTAAGCTCAATAGGCCGCAGTTCGGCACCGCGCCAGCGGTAACGATTGCCGTGGCAAAAAAGCCCGGCGCAAATGCCAGCGATATCACGCGTGCCATCACCGCGCGTTTGGCGGCGCTGAAAGGCCGCGTTATCCCAGAAGGCATTGAAGTGACCGTTACGCGCGACTACGGCAAAACCGCCGATGACAAAGCGCAAGCGCTGATTCAAAAGCTCGTGCTCGCGACGCTGTCCGTGGTGTTGCTGGTGCTTTTCACCTTGGGCTGGCGCGAAGCGATCGTGGTGGGTGCGGCGGTGGTGATTACGCTCGCGTTGACCTTATTTGGCTCTTGGGCAATGGGCTTTAGTACCAATAGAGTTTCGCTATTCGCACTTATTTTCTCGATCGGTATCTTGGTCGATGACGCCATTGTTGTGGTTGAAAATATTCATCGACACATGCGCTTAAATGCCCAGAACGGCAGCGGTAAATCGTTGATGCAAATGATCGCGCCGGCGGTGGATGAAGTCGGCGGGCCGACGATTTTGGCAACTTTTGCCGTCATCGCGGCACTCATGCCAATGGCATTCGTCAGCGGTTTGATGGGCCCGTACATGCGCCCGATTCCGATCAACGCCAGCGTGGGCATGCTGCTGTCGTTGGCTGTCGCATTAATCGTGACGCCCTGGCTTTCCTACAAGTTGCTCAGCCGCCACAGCACTCCAAACACAACTTCGGCGGGCACGGAAATTTTGAACTCCAGCAAAGTACAGCGAGGCTTCGAGCGGGTGATGCGGCCGTTTTTGTTTGGTGCTACCGCCAAGCGCAATCGCGGCCTTTTGTTCGGCGGCATTGTCGCTTTGGTGATCGCTTCCGCCAGCCTTGCCGTGCTGCAGTTAGTCGTTTTAAAAATGCTGCCGTTTGACAATAAATCCGAGTTTCAAATCGTGCTGGATTTGCCTGAAGGAAAAACCCTGGAGGAAACTCAAGCCGTATTGGTCGAACTGGGCACAGCCCTTGATCAGGTGCCGGAAGTGCTGAATTATCAGGGCTATGCGGGCACCTCTGCACCAATCAATTTCAACGGTTTGGTGCGCCAGTACTACTTGCGACGCGGCGCCAACGTCGGCGATTTGCAGGTCAATTTGGTCGATAAACACCTGCGAAAGCGCCAAAGTCATGACATTGCCGCCGCAATCCGGCCAAAACTAGCCGCGATTGGCGCGCGGTTTGGCGCTAGCGTGAAAGTAGTCGAAGTGCCGCCCGGGCCACCAGTGCTAGCGCCGTTGGTGGCGGAAATTTATGGCCCAGAAATCTACGCTGCTGAAGGCACGAAAGGGCGTGAGGTCGCAGCCGCGCTCCTTTCGAAACTGCACAGCACGCCCGGTGTCGTCGACATTGATAGCACCGTCGCGAACGACGCTAAGCGCGAAACCATCGTCATTGATCGGGAACGCGCCGCGCTTTTAGGGGTAAACCAGCAGCAGATTGTGGAAACCATAAATACTGGCTTAGCCGGTAGCAATATCACCTACCTGCGCGACGGCGCGGCGAAATATCCGGTGCCGATTCGACTGCGGTTGGACGCTGGCGATCAAGCCTCCATGGCGACGTTATTGGCGCTGCGAGTGCGCGCCAGCGGCGGCAAGCTCGTGCCGATTAGCGAGCTCGTCCGCGTGCAAACTCACCGTTGGGATGCCAGCATCCACCACAAAGATTTATTGCCGGTGATCTATGTTACTGGCGACGAATCGAGCCAACTCGATAGCCCGCTGTATGGCATGTTTAGCTTGGTAGGGCAGGTGGCAAAGCAGCCGCTGGCGGGCGTTAATGTGCAGCAATACTTCTTTAATCAGCCCACCGATACCGGCCTATTCGCGATTAAATGGGACGGCGAATGGCAGATAACGTTCGAAACGTTTCGCGATATGGGCTTAGCCTATTCCGCCGGTTTGGTACTCATCTATTTGCTGGTGCTGGGGCAATTTCGCAGCTATGTGATTCCGCTGGTTATTATGGCGCCGATACCGCTGACCGTAATCGGCGTGATGCCCGGCCATGCGTTATTGGGTGCGCAATTCACAGCGACGTCGATGATCGGCATGATTGCAATGGCCGGAATTATTGTGCGCAACTCGATTTTGTTGGTGGATTTCATCGAACAAGCAGTACGTCAAGGTGTCAGCACCGAAAAAGCCGTGATTGACGCGTGCAGTGTGCGCGCCCAGCCGATTATGCTCACCGGCCTAGCCGCAATGCTTGGCGCGTTTTTTATTCTGGACGATCCGATTTTTAATGGCTTAGCGGTATCGCTGATTTTCGGGATTTTAGTCTCCACCGTGTTAACGCTGGTGGTGATTCCGCTGCTTTATTATGTGCTACTGCAACGCACCAACGCCTAGCCAGCATCCTTGGCCCCAGTTGTCTCAGGCCCTAATTCACCTTCCCATTTCGCCACCACTGCCGTTGCAATGGAATTGCCAACAACATTGGTGGCGCTGCGGCCCATGTCTAAAAAGTGATCCACGGCCAACAGCAACAACAGCCCGGTTTCTGGGATATTAAAGTGCGGCAAGGTCGCCGCGATCACCACCAATGACGCGCGCGGCACGGCTGCCATGCCTTTGCTTGTCACCATCAGCAGCAATAGCATCGTGGCAATCTCGGCCATACCCAAATGAATGCCGTAGGCTTGCGCAATAAAAATGGTGCCGAAGGTGCAATACATCATTGAACCATCCAAATTGAAGGAATAGCCCAGTGGCAGCACAAAACTGGCAATGCGGCGCGACACGCCAAATTTTTCAAGCTGATCTAGCGTGCGCGGGTAGGCGGCTTCCGAACTTGCAGTGGAAAACGCAATCGCAATCGGCTCGCGCATGCCTCGGATCAGGCGAATCACGCTAGGCCCCAGAAAAATATAGCCAGCGCCGATCAGCACCAGCCAAAGCACAGCTAACGCAGCAAAAAAGCCGCCAACAAACCACGCATAAGTCGCCAAAATCGCCAGCCCTTTAACCGCAACTACGCCCGCCAGGGCTGCAAACACCGCGATCGGCGCGAACCACATCACATAACCTGTGACTTTAAGCATCACGTAGCTGATTTGCTCAAAGAAATCCACGACGATTTTTGCCTTTTGCCCCAAAGAGGCGCAGGCAACACCAAAAAATACCGAGAACAGTACGATCGGTAGGATCTGATTTTTCGCCATCGCATCGAAAATGGACATCGGCACCAGATAGGTCACGAATTCCTGCAGGGTTAAGCCCGAACCTTTGATTTCTACCAGATCTGTGGCTGCTGGTAGCGGTAAGTTCAAACCGACGCCGGGCTTGAGCAGGGTGACAATGATGGCGCCCAAAGCCAGCGAAACAATCGAGGCGCTGATAAACCAAGCCATGGTTTTTGCACCCGCGCGCCCGAGTGCGGCGGTGTCGCCCATGTGCGCAATGCCGACAATCAATGTTGAAAGCACCAACGGCGCGATAATCATCTTAATTAAGCGCAGGAAAATATCGGTCGCAATTTTTAAATTTGACGCCAATGCCGCCTGTTGCGCTGGGTCTAAATGCAGATTGCATTGCCAGCCGACAATTAGTCCTAGCACCATGGCACCCAGTACGAACATCGTAAAACGATTTGGCATGGCAAACTTCTACGGTAAAAGTAGTCGCGAACGATAGGCGATGCGCGCGGCGGGTGCTAGTTTTTTATCCGAGAATTCTTTCAAGGCGTGGTCTAGTACACGTCTGCGCTGCCGCTTTTCTTGGTGATGTCTAGGTGTTTAGATGTACGAATCTATAGCAAACCAGCGCCATCCGGGCTTAGCTTTCGCACGTTCGCCATGGTTTGCGCGAAAATAGCGCGATGCAAATCGCAATAAATCAGCAAGATCCATCGCCCATTGAAGCGCCACTCAGCCCCTGGGCATTGTGCGTTGCACCAATGATGGATAGGACGGATCGGCACTGTAGGTTTTTTCACCGGGTGCTCAGTCCGAATGCGCGACTGTATTCGGAGATGGTGGTAGCGCAGGCAGCCCTATTTGGCAATCGTGAGCGATTGTTGGGTTTTGATCGCGCTGAGCATCCGGTGGCGCTGCAGCTGGGCGGTAGCGAGCCAAAGCTACTTGCGCAGGCCGCGAAAATTGGTGCGGATTTTGGCTATGACGAGATCAATCTCAACTGCGGCTGCCCATCAGATCGCGTGCAAGCGGGGCGTTTTGGCGCGTGCTTAATGCTTGAACCGGAATTGGTGGCCGAAGGAGTCGCTGCGATGCGCGCGGTGGTGGACGTGCCCGTTACGGTCAAATGCCGTTTAGGTGTGGACGAATTTGACTCCTATGAGGGCTTTCGCGGCTTTATCGACACCGTCGCAAGTGCTGGCTGCAAGGTTTTTCTAGTACACGCGCGCAAAGCTTGGCTAAAAGGATTGAGCCCAAAAGAAAATCGCGAAAAGCCGCCCCTTTGGTATGACCGAGTGCACAGATTAAAAGCCGAACGCCCGGAGTTGACTGTGGTGCTCAACGGCGGCCTGGAAACTGTGGCCGCGTGTACCGAGGCGCTACAAACGCTAGATGGAGTAATGCTCGGACGTGCGGCGTATCACGACCCGTATCTGTTGGCCCAGCTTGACGCCGCACTATTTGCCAGCCCGCTGATTAGCCATGCGCAGGCAGTCGCTGCGATGCAAAACTACGTGCAATCGCGCATGCCGCACGGCACCTTGCCGCGCCATGTAGGGCGCCACATTTTGGGCTTATTTCACAGCGTTGCCGGCACTAAAGCTTGGCGCCAAGCGTTGACTGCGGGTGCCATGCCGAACGAGGCGTTTGCACGAATGGCAATTACGAATATTGCTTAGCTTGCTAACAGTGCGGCATAGCTAGCATTTGCTTACGCGCGCATAGCCGAAAACATAACTCCGGTCATCGCCACACCCGCCTCGCGTCTGGGCATGATTGCTTGCGTGGCAATTTCGACCAGACCGACTTCGCGCGCTAAGCGCTCTAGATAGTTGCTTTCGTGGCCGTAACGCCCCACTGGGGTTTGCTCAAAGCCATTGGGTGTCGGCGAACTTGGGGTTTCGACATTGAATATTAGCCAGCCGCCTGGGCGCAGTACGCGCGCTGTTTGCCGCATGATTTCGCGGACATCGCCAAAATAAATAATCGTATCCGCAGCGACGATGGAATCAAATTCTCCACCCGCAGATTCACTTAGGAAGCTAGCTAATTCAGCACAAACCAAACGTTGATAATTTCGCGCATAGGCAAGTTCAAGCATGGGTTGCGATAAATCGATGCCGGTTAATGCATAGCCCGGAAGTTCTGGGCCCAAAAGCCCGGTGCCGCAGCCCAAATCCAGAACGCGCGGACTCGTGTTCGTGGTGCTGATCGGGCACAACTCAAGAATGCGCTGCGCGAGTAATTTGTGTACGACGTAACCCATTTGTTCGGTCATGTGAACGTCGTAACGGCTGGCGTAGCCATCAAAAAGTTCGCGCACATAGGCATCGCTGGCGCGCGCAGATTGCGCGCTTAGCTCTAGGCCACCAAGCAAATGTGCCGCTTGCACATGCGCTGGCGTACGGATCAATACCTGGGCCAAATAGGCCTTGGTTTGCACGGGTGGGGCGTGTTGCACCATCAAACGGATCAATTGCGAATCAATACTTGGGTCACTGTGATGCTCTTCGAGTAGCGCGAACGCGTCATGCCAGCGGTGTTGTGCCTCTAGGCTATGCGCCTGACCGATCAGTGCTTCCGTTGCCGGTGCGCCCAATGATAGTGCCGCAGCAAAAGCTCGCTCGGCGCGCGGCGCATGGCCTAAACGTAAACGTGTATGAGCCAACGCCAGCCAGGCCTGGGCGTTATCCGGTGCCGCTTGAATGCTGGCTTCAAAATGCTCGGCGGCGCGATCTAGTGCGCCTTGTTGCGCCAGCAGCTTAGCTAAAGTGAATAGCGGTGCGGGCGCATCCGGGGCGATCAAAATGCAGCGTTCAAGGCCAGCAATCGCGTCTTCAGAGCGCTTTTCACGCGCGGCAAGCACAGCATCCCAATAAATAAATTCGGGGTCGTCGATTAGGCCCGGGTTATGCGCAAACGTGCTGCGAAGTTGCGCCAATCGTGCTGCCAATACAGCAGAGTCGCCCACGCTTGCGGCGTGGGCGAGTTCGTTCGAAGTTGAAGTTTCGATTTAAGTTTCGATTTATGGGGCTTCGTTAAAACTAACGCTTGATCAGCGGCACGTAATCACGATGTGTGGCGCCGGTGTAAATCTGCCGTGGGCGGCCAATTTTCACGTCACCCGCTGCGTTTTGCTCAAGCCAATGTGCGATCCAACCCGCAGTACGGCCCAGCGCGAACATCACAGTAAACATTTCCACGGGAATGTTGAGTGCTTTGTAAATCAGGCCAGAATAAAAATCGACATTCGGATAAAGCTTGCGCTCGACAAAATAATCATCCTTTAGCGCGGCTTGTTCTAATTCCAGCGCGACTTCCAACATCGGGTCATGCACGCCCAGCTTTTCCAACACTTCGTGCGTCATTTTGCGAATAATGGTGGCGCGTGGATCAAAATTTTTGTAGACGCGGTGGCCGAATCCCATCAAGCGGAAATCATCGGTCTTGTCTTTTGAGCGCGCGATGGCTTTCGCGACATTCGCTTTGGTGCCAATTTCCGCCAACATCTCCAACACCGCTTCATTTGCGCCGCCGTGTGCTGGGCCCCAAAGCGCAGCAACGCCTGCGGCGATACAAGCAATCGGATTAGCGCCGGTCGAGCCAACTAATCGCACGGTCGAAGTCGAGGCGTTTTGTTCGTGATCGGCATGCAAAATAAACAGCAAATCAAGCGCTTTCGCTGCGATTGGATCGACTTGGTAGCTTTCCGCTGGCACCGCAAACATCATGTCTAAGAAACGGCTGCAGTAGTCCAGCGAATTCTTCGGATACACGCTGGGTTGCCCGACCATGTGTTTGTAGCAGGCGGCAGCGACTGTTGGCATTTTGGCGATTAAGCGAATCGCGGTGATCATGCGATGTTCTGGGTTATTTGGATCTAGTGAGTCGTGATAGAACGCCGCCAAGGATCCGACCATGCCGCACATCATCGCCATCGGATGCGCGTTGTGGTGAAAGCCATTCATGAAGGTTTTGAGCGACTCATGCACCATCGTGTGATTGGTCACATGATTGGTAAATTCTTGTGCCTCTTTGGCGTTCGGTAACTCACCTTTGATCAGCAAATACGCGACTTCAAGGAAGTTCGAGTGCTCGGCCAACTGCTCAATTGGGTAACCACGATACTGCAAAATGCCTTTGTCGCCATCAATAAAAGTAATTGCCGACTTTGTTGAGCAGGTTGAAACGAATCCCGGATCAAAGGTGAAAACGCCCAAATCTTTATTGAGTTTGCCGATATCGACCGCTGGATCACCCTGCGTGCCAGAAATCAGCGGAAGCGCAACAGATTTGCCAGAGTTCGGGTCGGTAAGTTGAAAAGGCTGAGACATGCGAATTTCCTCAATGTGGTGAGTTCGGGGCGTGTGACTAGTTTGACTAGGCTGCTTTGCCAAGGCAAAACACAAGTTTGAATTGGCTGTTTTACCGAGGCAAAACAACTTTGCAGCGTTGTCGGCGAAAGATACTCGTTCAGCGCGCAATAAAACATCTAAAAACAGAGGTTTTGAAAAGCTTGACGATGCCGCTGCGTCGTAAATCGAGAAATTCCCGCCCTGGATAAATTAAAGGTCAAATTTGCTTTGGCAGGATTTGGCCAGAATAGGCTTTGATAAACTAGCCCAGCCGGCCATTCATGCCCTGGATCGGCATTACGCACGGCAGACGTAGCGATCCTGGTTTGCCGAAATTTGGCGTAGCGAACTAGATGCGAACTTCAGCATTAAACCGAGTTATTTGTAATTTG
>JAYVAQ010000320.1:0-14881 GCA_043750875.1 Rhodanobacteraceae bacterium | reverse complement strand
CTGCCGTTGCCGCCGTCGCTGCTACTCCGGCGGCAACGCCCGCACCTGCAGTGATTGCACCCGCGAAAAGTAAGCTGGTGCCGATTGCCGTTGCAGCAGCCATCGCAATTGCTGGAATTGGCGGCTATCTGGCAACGCGCAAGCCAACCCCTACGCCAGTGCCTGATGCTTTTGCCGGCAGCGGCGTAAGAAAAACGCTGACGCCATCAGAAGGTATCGAGGTGCAAAAATACCTCGGCAGCGCCTCAAGCTTTGCCAATATTGGCAATTTTGATTCGGCCGAAGAAAATTATATTAAAGCATTGGAAATTGACTGCACCGATCCTGAGGGCAAACGTGGCCTCGCGGCGCTGAATCCTGAGAAGGCGAAGGAAATTGTTGCGGGTTGTGACGTGCAGTAACCACATACGGATGGCCGGAACAATTTTGACGCTGAATCGAGAATTCAAGACGCCGATACGAACTACGCGAATGCGCGCTCACGAGGCGAGCGACGCTGCGCCCTGCATGCTGCCCAAAATCAGTACGCGCGCGTCACGGCTATCGGTGGCGGTATAGCTGGAAATTTTGTTAGGCGAATTCATGGCCGAGTTCATCAGCGTAGTTAATGTCGACTTTTTGCGGCACTTTGATTTTCCTCGCAGCCTTTTATGTGTAGGTTAGTGCTGCAATTCGGCGTAACTGGCGGGCGATAACGTCGTGTAAACACGATCAGAGCTACGCAAATGCCGCTCCATTCCGGCGGCAGCTCTTGCGCCCAAGGTGCGCAGCCAAAGCCACTGGCGTAGTTCGCGCAAATTCTGGCCGCAGCGTGGGCTTTCCAGGCGAAATTGCAACTCGCACGATTCTTGTGCCTTGCCACCGCAAGACTCGCCTACGCCCCTTACCGATAAATCCAGCAGCACCAAGCCTTGTGCTAAGCCCAGCGCCAATACCATGCGTTTGCCGGGTTTAAAAATCAGCACGCGCAACAGTGCATCGCTTTTGCGCAGGCTGAAAATCGCCATATCACCAACATTGCACAAGCCCGGCGGCAACGGCTGAATGCTTTTCGCCTGCGGCCACCAATGCACCAAGCACGACAGATCACGCAAACAGTCGAACACATTGGCGCTGGCGAATGGCAACGCCAGCGTCAGCTGAAAACAGTGCATCTCCATGCTGCCGGTGTGGTTGCGCGCGCTGCGCGGGCAAGTGCAAAAGACGGTATCCATGGCTTTTTACGTCGCTTTTTTGGTGTTACTGCAATAAATACGCGTCAAGCAGAGTTTTAACTTCGGAGTTGAGCAAGCCAGCTTTGATCAGGATTGGCGGGTTGGAATGCTTTTGTGTTGGCATCGCCGCTAAAACCTGAGAGAAACGCAAGATGCCAGCCAACGCACGGCGTAAGACGGCGCTGGTTTTGATCGTGACGGTGCCTGGGGTGCTGCTAAGAATCCGCTCGGTTTTGGTGCCAATAACCGTGATCGCGCCAAGCTCGGCTTCCGGGCGTGGGGCAGGGCTTGCGGTTTGACTGAGCGCTTGGCCCAGGATGAATGCGGTGATGCGCATGGGATTGCTGGATCTGATGAGGAATGCCCAGACTAATGCGAATGATTCGCAATTGCAATACAAATACGAATAGGTCGCATTTGTAAATAACCGCGCATCACGACGCCTTTTTTTGCAGCAGCAAAGCCTAGCCCCAAGCACCAACTTGCGCCAAAAATGTCATTTTGTTAGTTTGCGTAGCAAATCAAATACGCACCTTGCAAAAACGGAGCTTTCATGAAGATCACTGTAGCCACCACCGTTGCAGCACCGATCGCGGACGTCTGGCGCATTTACAACTCACCGGAAGACATTAAGGTTTGGAACACGGCATCGCCAGACTGGCATACCACCGCCTCAAGTGTGGATCTGCGCGTGGGTGGCGAGTTTTCCTCGCGCATGGAAGCAAAAGATGGCTCGTTTGGCTTCGATTTTGCCGGCGTCTATACCAAAGTCGAACCGCCACGCCTACTGGAATACAGCTTTGGCGGCAGAGTCGGCCTAGTCGAATTCGCTGAAGAGGCATCAGGGGTTAGCGTGACGGTGAGCTTCGATAGCGAGGCTAGCCATTCCGACGAGCAACAGCGCAGCGGTTGGCAGGCGATCCTAGACAATTTCGCACGCCACGTACTTGCGCGCCAAAGCGCTTAGTTCGCCGGATTGTTTGTCGGCAATTCATGACCGTTTTCATTCGCGCTTTTGAAACCACCGACTGGCCCGAACTTTGGCCAATACTTCATGCCACTTTTGCAAAAGGCGATACCTACACCTTTGCAATGGACGCCAGCGAAGCGGAGATCGTAAGTGCGTGGACGCTGGTGCCTAAAGCGGTTTTCGTTGCATGCGATGCTTCCGGCACAATTCTAGGCTCGTATTTCATCAAAGCGAATCAGCCCGGCAATGGCTCGCATGTTTGCAACTGTGGCTATGTCGTTGCTGAAATCGCGCGCGGAAAAGGCATTGCTTCACTGATGTGTGAGCATTCGCAAATAACCGCACGTGAGATTGGCTTTTCCGCCATGCAATTCAACTTTGTTGTCGCCACAAACACCAGCGCAATTGGTCTTTGGCAAAAGCTAGGCTTTGATATTGTAGGTACCCTGCCACGTGCGTTCCGCCATCCAGAGGCTGGCTTTGTCGATGCTTTTGTTATGTACAAATTGTTGGCCGACTGATCATTCCGGCTGCGGAACCTAACAGTCTGGATTGCCAAGCTGTATCGACGCGATAACCGCGGTCTGCAAACTCGAAGCTGACGCCAGGGCAGTGCTCAAATTTATCCAAGATGCGCCGGTGTCGCAGGATAATAATTCTTACCTGCGGACGCAGGTGCTGGCTCAATTGTATGGCTTCTACGCTGCAATGGCTGAGCTGGAACGGGCTTCTGACAATGGCAATTATAGTGTCGTGAATCTAGGCATTGACCGGTCGCTTTGGGTTTTGCATGGCAACGTGAGGTTTGTGGCCTTGACCAAGAAGTTGCGGTTGGCAGACGATTTTTGCCCCATCAACGCCGTCATGGCCGAGAACCCAATTCATTTTTCCTTGAATATTTTACTTTCAAAGTACGATTTACAAGGTTAGTTGCATTTTCTGCTCGCGTTAGTAGGTTCCGGATCGCCCGAACCCGCTGTGCAATAGCGATTGAGAAAACTAGCGCAGCCATCGCGTAATACTGAGCGGGTCGTTCGCATTGAGAACGCAGGTGCTGTAGGGCGGCAGTTGCTCATCATTGGTAAACGATGAAGCGCCTTCACTGATGGCCTGTGAAACCAGTAACCAATCAAAAGAGTCGCACTTCTATTCAGCGTGCAGCTCTTAGCAAGCACCTCCCGGAGCTTGTCGACAGTAAAAGGCTCAAGTTCTTTGCCGCCCGCTTTGCCTAACCCGACGCGAAGTTCTGCAGTGATAAGCGTTTGATCGCCCATCCGCTGTAAAGTTGGGCCCGCCAGCAGTTAAATGTTTTACTGTAAAAATTGCCGAAACGAAACTTGGAGCCGACATTGTCAGACACTCATCCAGCAACACATTCAAGTTCTTTGCGCGATCGCCTTCGTGAAAAATTACCAGAAATTATTATTGAAGCCATATTTTTGGCGCTCGCGGTGCTAACGGCTATTGCTGTTGACGCTTGGCGCGTTGAACGCCAGCAAAAAAGCGATGCGGCGATTGCTGTAGCGTTAATTCGCGCTGAGCTAAAGGAAAATCGTGCTTCTGTTAAAGCCTCATTGCTGGGTTTGCAGAACTCGCTAAGTGCAATTGCGCCACTTATTAACAGCGAACAAAAGCCGCCAAAAAACAGCCGCCTTAAAATCGGGTTTTCCTTCGCCATGCTGTAAACAGCCAGTTGGATAATGGCGCAAAACAATCAATCGCTAGCGCAAATCAGTAGTAAGCAAAGCACACAGCTCGCGAAAATTTACGAGCTGCAAGGATGGTTCAATGATGGTCAGCGCCGCAGTCAACAAGTTATTGCCGAACTGACAGTCCACGACAGCACCGATGGCCCCGGCGAGCGCCAGCATTTGCGCCGTGTGCAATTGGAATTTGAATTTTTAGCCATGATTGGTGCGGAATTGTTGCAAGAATATGCATTAGTTGTTGAGCAGTAAGCGCGCAATCGATCTATGGACTCTTCAAGGCGTTACGTCGTTTCTAAACCCAATCCCGGGGTTTGCCCTGGGCTGAGATAGGTCGCGCCGTTAGCGCTGAAAACTATAGCGCGCGTCGGCGAGGCCAGAATCAAAGATCAAACCGATACGACCACTTCAGCAAAAACTGATCGTCATTGCGCAAATTAAAAGATGCGCCTAGCGCGTCAAACACATCGCCATCGCGGTCGTCGCTGCTGGCGCCACCACGGCTATAGACCGCGTAGACATCGCTCAAATTACCCAGTTTGTAACGATAGCGGATTTGAAAGCCCAAATTGCGCACGCGGAAATTTTGTAGGATGGCGTTGGACGCTTGTAGTTCACCGCCAGTACTGATGCGCAGCGCGCGACTGGGTTCGGCGTCGATAGCGATCGCTTGCAATTTGACGCGCAGCTCTTGGCGATCACTTACGAACCAATTCAAGTTGGAAAATAGATCTAGGCGATTGGCTTTAAAACTGCCCAAGTTCGGCCCGTCTTGCCAGAGCAGCCAATCATTCCAACGCTGGCCAAAAACACCAACGCTCCAATCCAGCTTGTCACTGAGAAAAAATCTTGGCTCTAGCACGAAGTTGAAATTGTGGGTGTCGCGCGAGCGGCCAGGATAGGCGTTTACGTACCATGTCCAGCTCAAATCCCCGCCATCTTGGCGTGCGCGCTGGCTTTCGAGATAGGCTTGATAGCCACCACGAACTTTCGCGATGCCATTGCCGCGGCTAATACGGTCGTCGAATCCAGGTAGTAGGCGGCGCACAAAAAAGAACAGATTGCTGCTGTCGCGAAACTCTGAATAGCGCTGCAAAGTCAGTGAGCGGCGCAGCGCGAAACCATCCAGATTAGCTTGGTGATAGAGCTCCGCCTCCCACGAGTGGCTGGCAAAGGCTGAGGATTTCGGTAAAGCATCTTGTCTATAGCCGGTTTCCCACTCGAATGCGCGAAAATTATTGCGGTCTTGGAAGCCCAGATCGTTGAGGTCCTCATTGCGATCCACTTGCGTGAAAAAATACTGCTGGCGCAATGGCCCAGGCATATCCCAGTCGGCAACAACGCCGCCGCCTTGGCCGGTCGTGCGCTGCCCGGCTTGCTCAACACGGCTTTGGTGAATCGCCGTATCAAAGCTCCATTCTGCGTTGGGGCGAAACACGCCGTGCAGCGCGGACACATCCGCGTGTGTATCCAAAAACGGGCGTTCGACCGCGATTTGGGTGAAATCGAGCGCATGCATTTTGCTGCGATGCGCGCCGCGTAAAAACAAAAAATCGCGCCCGACTTCACTATCTTCACTGGCACCAAAAACCGCGTAGCCAAAATCGCCTAAATTACCGTTTGCTTTCACCGCAGCGTTGATATCCGAAGCGCCGGAGCCATCGTCTGCACCGCCACCGATTCGGCGGGTGTAGAGCAAATCGCCACCCGGCATACCGGATTCAAACGCCGCTTGGTTGTCAGTAAAGAACGGGCGCTTATCGGTGAAAAACGTTTCGACGTTATCGAAATTTACCACCAACTCGTCACTTTCGACTTGACCAAAATCGGGATTAATCGTCAACGCAAACTGATGGTTGTTATTCGGCTTCCAAAATACATCGACGCCAGTTTTAAAGGCTTGATCGCGGTTTTTAAGATCAGCTTGCGCGGTCGCATAAGGTGTGATCGCCAGCAAGGATTGCTCGTAGGACGCCAGCTCGATACGGCTAAAATCCGAGACAAAGCGCGGCCGACTAAACGAGGCCGCAGGTGTACCAAAGCGCTGCCCGGTGTTGGCAACCACGCGATCAAAATACACCGCCACCGTGCGTTTGCCATCCTCACTGGGCTTCATTGACGCAATCGTCCACGGAATCAGCATCTCATAACGATAGCCTTGGTCGTTAGTCGTAACCGCGTGCTGCCAATTGGCATCCCAGTCTTTACTAAACTGAATTTCGCCGGTAATCACTTCATCTGAAATATCGTTACTGGCAGCGATGGTAAAGTCATAGGCGGCACGCCCGTCGGCATCAAAATCGATCATGAAATTGACGCGATCTACTTGATCAATAAAGTCCCGCTGCACCCGCGAATTGACGCGCGGCACGCTCGGATCTTGATCCGCAATAATCGCAATTGCCAAACCAACAGGTGTGGAAAGTAGTTTGGCTTCGGTGTGAAATTTCGCTGGCACCGGCGTAGATGTAAGTGGCGCCAATTCTACAAACTGATCAAATTTAACCGCACCCGCCCATTCGTCATCGTCAATCAAACCATCGATTTGCACGGCCGCGTGCGCGCTAAAACTGCCGATGCAGAGCCACATTAAAAACATGTTCCGCAAACGTCTGCGAGTTTTGATCAACATCATTGCAAATTCCTGGATTGATTTAGGTAATTGCTTGGACGCAACCGCGCGCCATTTAGTTTGCAAAGAATTGGCGCAAAAAAATCTTATTGAGGATGAGGAATAAGGGCAGGTGCGTTGCGCATCTTGCTGGCTCAGGGCAAAAGCAAGGAAGCCTATGCGCTAGCGCATGCGCTACGCGTTGAAATCGAAGCGCAGGCACCGGACTTAGCCAACTTAGCGGGCGCTTGGTTGGTGGAAGCGCAGTCTGGCCTCGCACTTGGACATCCAAGTGCAGAAATCGCTAAACGCGGGCCGAAATTCCTGAAGCCGTGTCGTTTGCCTACCCGGCGGCACCGGCATGTTTAGGTCATCAACCGTGCGCTTGGAATCGAAATCTTCTGTGCTCATAGCGAAGTTTCACAATAAAAAGAGCGATAGAAAGATTTGATTTGCCCCACAAGCCCTATGTTAAGCCGCCTCCGCGCGCCGACGGTTGTAAGCGCCAACTTGCGAGACGGGGTCGGCTTGAACATCTCTAGTTAGTTTTCACGCATGCGAGACATCAGACCGAAGTAGTTGCGCCATTCAGGGTCTGACGCCGACTCAATTTCAATGGGAAACCGCGCTTGACCTTGCAATTGCGTGTTCAAAGCTGAAAGAAACGCACTATCAGTTTGAACGTATAGTATCCATTCTTTCCGAAAATTACCGGTAACACTGAGCATCAAGTAGCCAATACCCGAGTCTTCGATTTTGTCTAGATGGCTTTCCAAGACAAGCATTCGCTCATAGTCTTCGTCCCCCGGCATAGCTTGTTCTCGACCTGGGGAATAACTCCAGAACAAATTAATTAGTTGCGGGTAGCTTCCAACAATAACTCCGTCAGGCACTGAACCTCTAAAGCGCGAAAGAACTGGAAACCCGTCTTCTTCGCTCGATGCGATGATCCACGGATCCTTTGGGGCCGCAGTCGCAACTTTTTTACGCCTGAAGAAATTGAGCATGCTAGCCATCCTTGCTCATGAAACCTAACGCCTAATCTTAAGTATTCTGAATCACAATTTTCGGAAATGCGATCGCCTTATTGCGGGCGGACTGGCCCAATCTTGCGGCGGTTTTGCGCGCAATCATGCGATAGCGCTCGGCCAGTTCGCTGTCCGGATCGCTCACCACGGTCGGCGCGCCAGAATCAGCGGCGGCGCGTATGCGCATCGCCAGCGGCAGTTGCCCAAGTAGCGCCACATGATATTCGTCGGCCATTTTTGCGCCACCACCGGCACCAAAAATTGCCTCTTCATGGCCGCAGTTCGTGCAGATATGCGTGGCCATATTTTCGACGATGCCAAGCACCGGAACGTCAACCTTTTCGAACATCTTCAACGCTTTTTTGGCGTCTAACAGCGCCAAATCTTGCGGCGTGGTGACGATCAAAGCGCCCGATACTGGTACGCGCTGGCATAATGTGAGCTGGATATCGCCGGTACCGGGCGGCAGGTCAATAACCAAATAGTCTAGGCCGCCACTGCCCTCAATGCCGGGCGTGGCAAAACTTGTGCCCCACTGCGTTTGTAGCAGCATTTCCATGAGCGCTTTGGTCACCATCGGGCCGCGTAAAACCATCGGCGTATCGTCGCTGGCCATCAGGCCAATCGACATCATTTCTAGGCCGTAATTTAATTTTGGTGCCAAGGTGTAGCCACCGTCTTTGCTTTCCGCGCGCGTGGTGATGCCTAGCATCAGCACTTGGCTGGGGCCATAAATATCCGCATCTAACACGCCAACGCGGGCACCTTCGCTTGCCAGCGCCAGCGCCAAATTAGCCGCTGTCGTACTTTTGCCAACGCCGCCCTTGCCTGAGGCGATTGCGATAATGTTTTTGACGCCCGCCAATGGCGTCAGTTCTTTTTGCACTTTGTGCGCGTGTACAACCCAGCTGACATCAACCACGGCTGCGGAAATTTCGCTGTTTTGCAGCAGGTGTTCGCGTACTTGTTCGGCCAATAATTCGCCAAAACGTTGTGCCGGATAGCTTAAGCGCAGCTCTACGCTGACCTTGGTGCCAGAAATGCCTATGCCTTTAACCGCGCCTGCCTGCACCAAATTTGATTCGGTGTGGATGTCGATAAATTCGGCGAGTCGTGCGCGTACAAATTCTTCCGTCAAGCTCATTGAAATAGTCCTAAATTGGTGATTTTTTCGCCGCACCTGACCTTATTAATTCGTCATTGCGAACGCAGTGAAGCAATCTCAAAGCGCCACGAACTAAAAGCGAGATTGCTTCGCTGCGCTCACAAAGACAAGGTTCATGGTCTAGCGTCAGCCTATTTGAAGCTGAAAACTTGCAAAGACGGGCAGTTACCGCGCAGTTTGGCATTATCGCCGCGAAAGCCGCCAAAGCGCCCAGCTGGCAATCAGCATCGGTGGCAAGGCGTTGGCGATTAACATTGGCCAGTGAAACGTAGCGAACAAATTCGCTGCGATGCGTTGGCCGACAAAAAACACAATTGCAATCATCATACCGACGAAAATACTGCGGCCCAGGCCGCCGCTGCGCAAAGAGGTAAAAGCAAATGATGCGGCCGCTAGAGCCAAGGACAGCACCGCCAGTGGAAAGCAAATGCGCGTCCACATCGCCGAGCTAAACGCCAATTCGTCCAGCTGATTCGCACGCGCGTAAGCAACATTTTGCGCAAGCTCGGCGATGCTTTGATGCGATGGTTTTAGCGCGCGCGCGGCGATTTGTCCCGGTTCGAGTACCGATGGCCAGAGCAGCTCCGTTTTTTTCGAAACAGTGGCGGATTCGGGCAGAAAGTTTTGATCGATCACGTCTTTTAGCAGCCAACCTTGGTTCGCTAGATGCGACGCTGTTTTCGCACTAACTACACGCGTCAAATCCACATCCGCGTCAAAGTTCAAAATGCGTACACCCCACAGCTCAACACTCTGGCCGTTTTCGCTAGCAACCGCTGTTTTGGCATTGATAAACACCGGACCATCTTTGATCCAGAGGCTATTGCCGGTACTAAAACTCATGCCCTGGTTGCGCGATTTGGATAAAATTTCCTGCGCCTTACGGTCCCCGGTACTGCCCCACAGCTCGCCCAAGGCCATGATCGCAAACGTCATAATTCCCAGCGCTGCCATGGCGCGCAGCACAATCGCGCGTTTCGATAGGCCGACGGATTGCAGCGCCACTAATTCACTGCTTTGTGCCAATTGCCCGAGCCCCATCACGGTGCCCATAACACCTGCATAGACAAAGTATTCATAAGCGCGGCGTGGCGTCGTCAAGGCTAAATACATTAATAAATTACTGACTTCATAGCCGCCGCCGAGCTTTGCCAGTTCGTCTTTGACCGTTAATAACGCCGTAACCGCGATTAACACCAGCCACGCCAGCAGCACCATCGGCACCACATGACGAAAGATCAGCGCGGTCCCACGCTTCACTTGGATTTATCGCTTTGCAAAAGCATTTGCGCTATTTCGCCGCGGGCGCGCCAGGCAAGTACCAACTGCGCACGATAAACCAAGAATAGCCCAACCAAAAACAGCGCGTGCACCCACCAAACGCCAATAAATTCGGGCGTTTTGCCAAGTGCCATGGCGCGCTTGGCTAACTCTATTGCTTGTGAGTAAACCAAATACAGCAGCACGCCAATGACGATGCGGTCATAGCGCACCTGCCGTGGCGCGCTGCGTGCCAGCGCGGGCGCTAGCAGCATCAACAAAATTAGCATGACTGGCGCACTGATTCGCGCCTGCAGTTCCGCACGGCCAGCAAGTGACGTCAGTAGGGTTTGCGTTGGCAAATCTTGTGGCATATAGCCGCGCCCTTGCTGCAAACTTTCTGGCAATGCGAGGTCTGCTTGTTTGAACGCGGCCCGCTCAATATTGTTCTGACCCAGGACGATATCGGTACGCTGGCCTTCACTTAGCCGCAAAACCGTTGGCGCATTTTTCTTTTCAGAGCCGATAACGCCACTTTTAGCGCGCACAATTTGCAATTGCTCATTCCCTGCGGCATCGACCGGCATTGTGCGTACGATAAGCACGTCGCGAAACGCTCTGTTGGCGATTAATTCCCCAGCAAATATCACCGCGTTGCTGCTTTTGAGCTGGACAAAACTGCCAGGCTCCAGGCCGGCGATGGCAACCTGCCGGTTCGCAAGCTCGGCTTGATCAATGGCAATGCGTTGGGCTGTGGGTGCTAGATAAAGTGAAATGCCGCCGATCAGCAACGCCAACGGCAGCGCAAAACTAAATACTGGCCACAGCAAACCAAGTTCAGAGAAGCCGCTAGCGCGTAATACCGCAAGCTCGGAATCCCGGTACAGCCGCGAATACGCCAAAATTACGCCAATAAATCCGGCCAGCGGTAATAACAAGCTAAGCGCCATCGGCACGCGCAGCGACATTTGCGTCAAAATCAAACTGGCCGGGAAGCGCCCTTGGGTAATTTTGCTCAACACATCAGTCAGTAGCCCACAAAATATCACTACCAACAGCAAAACTGCGGTCGCAAACATGGCGGCACCGATTTCACGGATCAAATAGCGATTGAGAATTGGACTCATCTGGGATCTAAAAAACAACTGGCCGGGAAGCTCGCATTCGCGGGCGTTTTAATCAAGCTGCAAGTTGTACAAAGGTGCTAGGCCTTCAGCTTCACCGAATTTCCGCGTTTGCGCGCCCAGACACTGGTCAGATTAACTTTGTCTACGTATCAAGCACTGTGAAAGCCGAACTCCGGTGTTAAAGTCGAGTTCTTTCGCAGTCTTGGAAATTATCAAAATGAACTACGCTTTAAATCAAACCCGCCCAAAAGAGCTTGCTGCGCAGTGTGCGGTGGTTGGTTTATATGACGATCGGATGCTGACGAGTGCCTGCGCCGAATTTGACGAGCTCTGTGGTGGCGCGATTAAACAGTTGATTGAGTCGGGTGATCTCAGTGGCAAACTGGGTCAAACGCAAATGCTGTTTAATTTGACCGGCCTTAAAACCAGTCGAATTTTGGTCGTGGGCTTGGGCGAACAGCGCAAATTTGACGCGGCGAAATACATCAAAGTCAATAAAGACGCGCACCGTGCCCTCAAAACTGCGTCCGCGTCGGATGTAGTTTCTTATCTGATCGAAATTGAAGTGCCTGGTAAAGACGCCGAGTGGAAGTTGACGCAGGCGGTACTGTTGGCTGATTACGCGCATTACCGCTACACCGCGACGCTCAAAAACAAGGGCGATGAAAAGCTCAAGGCGATCAGTTTCACCGCGCCTAGCACGCTTGAAGCCGCGCTGGCGAAATCCCTGGCAATGGCGGCAGGTGTCAAACTTGCGCGCGAACTGGGTAATTTGCCACCGAATATCTGTACACCGGCCTTTTTGGCCGAGCAAGCCCAGGCCTGGGGCGAGCGTTTTGCCGCAGAAAATATTTCAGTAGAAATACTTGAGCGCGAGGCGATGGCGGAGCTGGGTATGGGCTCCTTGCTTGCCGTAGCGCAGGGAAGTGCGAACGCACCAAAAATGATTGTTATGCACTACAACGGTGCGGGTGATGACAAACCGTACGTATTTGTTGGCAAGGGCGTCACTTTTGATACGGGCGGTGTAAATATCAAGCCCAGCGCTGGCCTAGAAGAAATGAAGTTTGATATGTGCGGCGCTGCGAGTGTGCTCGGGCTGATGGAAACAATCGCCCGGATTAAGCCCAAACTCAATGTGATCGGTGTGGCGCCTGCCGTCGAAAATATGTGCGATGGCAATTCCTATCGCCCGTCGGATGTGGTGAAAACCATGGCGGGCCATATGGTTGAAGTGCTCAACACCGACGCCGAAGGTCGGCTGATACTTTGTGATGCGCTCACCTATACGCAACGCTTCAAGCCAGCCGTGTTGATTGATATCGCGACTTTGACCGGCGCATGCGTGGTAGCGCTTGGCAGCGTCGCTACCGGTTTAATGAGCAAACACGATGATTTAGCAGCAGAACTACTTAGTTCTGGCGAGCAAATACATGATCGTGCATGGCGTTTGCCGCTCTGGGAGGACTATCAATCCCAACTAGACACCGGCTATGCAGATTTCGCCAACATTGGCGGCAAAGGCGGCGGCGCGATTACCGCAGGTTGTTTTTTGGCGCGTTTCACTGAAGGCCAACGCTGGGCGCACTTGGACATCGCCGGTACCGCGTGGGACAGCGGCCGCAAAGGCACAGCTACTGGCAGGCCGGTAAGTTTGCTTGCGCATTGGTTGTTGAGCAAGGTCGCGGCAGAGTAAATCGCGCTTAGCGACGCGCTCAAACGTTATTGACCCAACCAAAATATGATAGAAATATATTGCAAAAGTACCGTTCGCACTGAGCATGTCGAAGTGCAGAGCTGTACAGTTCCAAACAAAGCCACCGCCCATCATGAAGTCTACTGCTATAGGCTCAGCTCTGGCCGGATCATTAGGTAGTGGATACAGCAGCGCTTTCTAGACGCGCCGTTCGCGCGCATTTTGGACGCGCGGCGGCTAGCTATTCGGCGGCGGCAGCTCTGCAAAACGCCGTGGAAGATCAGTTGTTGGAACGCTTGGATGCCATTAAATCCGCGCCGCAGCGGATTTTAGATATCGGTTGCGGTCCAGGGCGTGGTGCGCAAGCACTACGCCGCGCTTTTCCGAATGCACAGATCGTGGCGCTAGATTTCGCCGTGCCTATGCTAGCGCAAATTCCGGTCATATCGCGCTGGAATCCGTTCGCTCAAACACACATACACCGTGTCGCCGGCGATGCCGCGATGCTACCGCTCGCTGGTGCTTGTGCCGATGTGTTGTATTCCAACTTATGCATTCAATGGTGCTTGGACTTGGTCACGCTGTTTGGCGAGTGGCGGCGTGTACTAAAAACCGAAGCGTTGCTCGCTTTCACCAGCTTTGGCCCCGACACGCTGATCGAGTTGCGGGACGCTTGGGCGCATGTTGATCAAGGCCCGCACGTGAACCGGTTTTTGGACATGCACGATGTCGGTGATGCGCTATTGCGCGCCGGATTTAGAGATCCTGTGCTCAGTACCGAGCGCTACACGCTGAGCTACCCAAATGCGCGCGCATTGCTGGCCGAGCTAAAAGCCATCGGTGCCACCAATGCTTTGAGCGCTCGCCGCACCGGTCTGGGGGGTAAATCGGCAATTGCAGAAATGATTCGACATTACCCGGTGGATGCCGACGGACGCGTCAGTGCAACCTATGAAGTCGTTTTTGCACAGGCCTACGCGCCACCGCCGGGTGCGCCGATTCGTGGCGCGGGGGCGGAGATTGCCAGCGTGCCGGTGAGTGCGATTCGGCGCCTAGCGCATAAATAGCTTTCCGGAGTTTTGGATAACGCCGCTTTGTTGGTGCACACGAAAAAACGGCAGCCGCTCTATCCACGCAACCTAGGCCGCTTCGTCAAAGTCAAATTAAAGTCAATCGGCACGCCAGCGCGTCGGCCATTGATCAACACCTGGCTTCCAGGTGCAGTTGCCGCTTCCAAGGCATTTAGCTGATTGGCACTATTAATAAGCGTGCCATTAAAGCGTTCAATCAGATCGCCAGGCAACATTCCTGCGGCAAGGCTGGGGGTGTTTTGGTACAAATCCTGCACCAAGACTGCGCGCACCGGTATGCCGCCAGCACCAATGACGCCGCGTTCAGTGTAAAGCGCGCCCATCCAGCCGCGAATCACTTCCCCGTCTTGCAAGATTGCCTCAAGCACGCTGTGCACCACGTCTGCCGGAATTGCAAAACTGATGCCAGGCACGGCAATTCCGGCATCGACTCTGTCCAGGGCGGCGGTATTAATGCCCACCAGCTCGCCGTCCACATTGATGAGCGCGCCGCCCGAGTTACCGACATTGATCGCCGCATCGGTTTGAATAAAGGTGCTCAGATTTCGATCTGGCCGTTGTAGCGCGCTAATAATGCCGCTGGTTACCGTTTGACTGTAGCCGTACGGGTTGCCAATCGCCAAAACTATATCGCCCACTTGCAGCGCGCCCGGCGTGGCAAATTTCGCCGCCGGCAAACCTTCCAGATCGACTTTTAGCACGGCCAAATCACTTTCGGCATCACGCCCCACAACGGTTGCGCGCGTGATTCGTCCATCCCACAGCACAGCGCGAATATTGTCGTACCCGGCAATCACATGGTCGTTGGTAATCATCGTGCCATCGGCCCGCACCAATACCGCTGAGCCCAAATTTTGCTCCAAACGTTGACGCGCAGGCCCTACCGGCGATACTCCTAAAAAACGCCGTAAGGTTGGGTCTTGCACCACACCGAGCGCTTGCTCGGTGACAACTTTATCGGCAAATATGCTGACCACGGCCGGGCTAGCAAGCTCCACGGCATCTGCGTAACC
>JAYVAQ010000319.1:0-3898 GCA_043750875.1 Rhodanobacteraceae bacterium | reverse complement strand
GTCGTTGACGCTTGCCGCATGGTCCAGGCCACGCTGTGCAATGGTCAGGGGGATTTAAGCTGTATCGCTTACGTTGCCTACGTCACCGCGATGTCGGCGGCGAAACGGCCTTACAGCTTATGTTTTGAGATGGGAAAGTTGGCGCTGACTTTGGCCGAACAGCGCGAAAATCGCTATTTCCGTTTGACGGTGTATCAATATTTTTCGGCGTTTTATCAACATTGGGGTGAGCCGCTCAGTCATTCGCTGTCCTATTTAGATCGCGGCGTGGAGCTTGGGCAGTCCGGCATCAATCCTCTGGCGGCGGGATTTTGCGTGCTGCTTTGCTCGGTAAATCGCTTTGTGCTGGGCACAACGCTTGATGATTTGCAGCTGGAATGCGAACGCGGCTGTACTTTTTTGCAAAAAAGTCATCAACCCAATACCGAAAATATGCTGCGTTACGGGGTGTTGCAGCCGCTTTTGGCTTTGCGTGGTATTGCCAGTACTGAGGCGAATGCCGAAGGCGATGCATCATTAGATGCAGCGGAGTTTTTTAATGGTGACTACCAAAGCCCATCAATCCCACTAGCGCTACATTTAAGCGCGGCATTGCGACATAGCTATCTGCTCGGTGATGCTGATCAATGGCGGCAATGCTCTGCCAGTCTGGGCGTCATTGGTATGTGCCTGCCGGACAGTCCGTCCTTGGTTGACGCGATGTTTTATACCGCGCTCGGCCTAGTGCGCAAAGAGTTGAACGATGCCGTTGACATTTCTACAAACCTGGCAATGGTTGAAGGCTATTTAGCGAATTTCCAGCTTTGGGCCGAAGGTTGTAGTGATAATTTTCGCCACAAAGCTTTGTTGATAGCGGCGGAGTTGGCGCGGGTTCGCGAAGATGACTCGAGCGCAATGGATTTATATGCGCAAGCCATTGATGCCGCAGGCGAAGCCGGTTTTTGTGTTGGCGAGGCGCTTGCGAACGAACTTTATGCGCGTTTTTGGTTAGCTCGTAAACAAAAGCAGCTGGCAAATAATTTTATCCGCGACGCTTACTACCACTATCGCCGCTGGGGTGCTGAAGTCAAATGTCGGCAGTTAGAAGCGCAGTGGCAGGGTATTACTTTTCGCATGTTGGAGCGTCAGCATGGCGCATCGCAGCAGACGCGTTCCTATCGCAGCGGCTCAGAACACTCAGATCAGCTTGATTTGCATTCTTTGCTCAAGGCGAACCAAGTGCTTGCGAAGGAAATTCAGCTAGATTCGTTGTTACAAAAAATGTTGGGTGTGCTGCTGGAAAATGCCGGTGCCGAACATGGTTTTATTGTGCTTGTCGACGATGACGCGCTGATCGTGGAAGTTTCCGGCGGCGTGTCCGACGGGCATCGATTTGACGCTAAATTGATTCGTCGACCACTTTCTGAGCTGACGCACTGCGAACGCCCATCGCTACCGTCAGCGATCATTGAATATGTCGTGCTGACGCGGGCGACATTGTTGCTGAATAACCCGGCGCTGGATCAACGTTTTTCCAATAGCCGTTATCTAATCCAACGGCAGCCCAAATCGGTACTGTGTTTGCCGGTCAATGCCCAGGGCAAACTGGTGGCATTGGTGTATCTAGAAAACAACCTGATGGAAAGCGTTTTTACCGTGAAGCACCAGCAAACGTTAGAGCTGCTGAGTTCGCAAGCGGCGATTTCTTTGGTAAATGCGCGTTTGTACGAAAGCCTGGAACTAAAAGTGCTGCAACGTACCGAAGAATTGCGGCAAATGAGTATGAAAGATGGCCTTACAGGCATTGCTAACCGTCGCACTTTTGACGAGCGTCTAGCGGTTGAACTGCGCCGTGGGCAACGTAGCCAATCTCCGCTGTCGCTTTTGATGATTGATATCGATCATTTCAAGCAATTTAACGATCACTACGGCCATTTCGAGGGCGATGGCTGCATTCGTGCGGTCGCTGAGTTGTTGAGTTCAGTCGTCAGCCGCGCTAGCGATTTGGTTGCACGCTATGGTGGTGAGGAATTTGCGATTTTGCTGACCGAAACTGACGCGAACTCTGCCGTGCTGGTCGCCAGTGCCTGCATCAGTGCGATGAATGATTTGGCGATCGCGCACGCCAGCTCCCCGCTTGGCGGGCACGTCAGCTTAAGCATTGGCATTTGCACGCTAACCGTTAGCACTGAAGTTGCCAGCGAAACGCTAATTACGCGTGCTGACCAAGCGCTCTATCAAGCCAAACGCGAAGGGCGCAAACGCTATTGCCAATATTTAGTGCAGGAAACTTTCGCAGCAGCTTAGCCTTGCTGGAACGCCAAAACATATCGGCTAAATGCGGGGCACCCTTTTGCCCGTCCAACTGCTGTTTCTAGGCTTAGTTATTTTGCAAATATTGATGTGGCACATGCCTGCTCATGCGGGATTTTTGCGCTCGTATTTGACTTCGTCAGCGCCATATGCGCCGACCAATTGCCAGCCATTTTTGGCATAGAACTTTCGGGCTTTGGTGTTTGTTCCGGTGGATAGCCAAAGTATTTCTGGCCGTTGCGTGCGGAACCAATCAAGCATTTCGTTATGCAGCATGCTGCCAAATCCGCGGCCCTGCGCTTGTGGCTTTACGAACAGCGCCCAAATGTTTCCAGTCGCGGCATTTCCAATTGCAAATGCCTGGATACGCCCCTGATCTTCGATTACCCAGCCTCGCCCGGTATCTTCGATGGCTTCCAGTAATTCTTGGTCTGAGATTCGGCCAAGTGTAAGCGTATTTTCGGTCACTGAGTAACGAACTTCCCAAATCCCAGGAATGTCAGCCGCGACCGCTTGGCGAAGGATGGTCATGTTAAGTGTTTTTTGAGTTTCAAGGCGCCGTCAAAATCCGGCAGTTAAATTCCTGGCATCACCTGGCCGTCCCTTACAAACGGAGCTTTGACGACGCGAACCGGCATTGATTTACCACGAATTTCAACGCTTACCGCACCTAGTTCACCGCTAGGCACGCGTGCAAACGCAATTGCTTTATTCGCGCTCGGGCTGAACGTCCCGGAGGTAATTTCGCCTGGGCCAGCCGCTGTTTGTACCACTTGCCCGTGCCGTAACACGCCTTTTTCGTCCATAACCAATGCGATTAACTGACGCGGCACGCCGGTCGCCTTTTGCGCTTCAAGTGCGCCCCGGCCAATAAAATTGCGCTCCTTTGGCTCCAGCGCGAGCGTCCAAGCTAACCCTGATTCCAATGGCGTGGTGGATTCATCCATATCTTGGCCATATAGATTCATTGCGGCTTCCAAGCGCAGCGTGTCGCGCGCGCCCAGGCCTGCGGGCAGCACGCCTGCCGCGTTCAGACGCTTGCAAAATTCTTCCGCCGCCGATTCCGGCAGGATAATTTCAAAGCCGTCCTCGCCGGTGTAGCCGGTGCGCGCGATAAACAAATCATCGCCTTCACACGCAGCAAATTTGCCAAGTGCGAGCGCTTTTGCTCCCGTTTCTGCACTTAATAAACTAACCGCTTTGGCGCGTGCGTTCGGGCCTTGCACAGCAACCATCGCCAGCTCAGGGCGCTCGTTCACGACCACGGAAAACTGTGCCGCTTGCGTCGCAATCCAGGCCAAATCTTTGTCGCGCGTTGCCGCATTGACCACGATGCGAAACCAAGATTCATCGAGAAAATAAATAATCAAATCATCAATTACGCCACCTTTAGCATCCAGCATGCAGGTGTAAAGCGCCTTGCCACGGTTTTTCAGTTTGTCGACATTGTTTGCCACCAAATAGCGCAGAAACTCACGTACACGGGGGCCAAGCAAATCCACCACGGTCATATGGGAAACATCAAACCAACCCGCATCTTTGCGTACTGCGTGGTGTTCGGCAATTTGCGAGCTGTATTGGATCGGCATATCCCAACCACCAAAGT
>JAYVAQ010000318.1:0-5863 GCA_043750875.1 Rhodanobacteraceae bacterium | reverse complement strand
GGATCGAGCACAGGCCCGCGCCGCTATCAGCTCAAGTTCAAAAAGCGGCCACAGGCGATTACGCGTAGCAAATCGCCTTTTGTGTGGCCTACACAACTTCGACCGCAGGCGTGCGTACTCTATCGACGCAACTCCACTTCAATCACATTTGACGATTTATACATTGCCGCATCGATAATCGCCCAAAGGTGAATCAGCCAACCTAGCAGCACCACCCACATCACGCAGGCAAAGACGAAAAACAGTCCGGCGGCAATCATCCGGCCCTGCAGCAACTGCCCTAAACCTGGAATGAAGAAACTTGCGAGTGCGGCAATAACGTTGCCCGCAGAACCTTGACCTTGCATATTCGTTGCTCCACCGCCGAAATGGCGTTCGGACATAAAATGCCACAAAGTCGTGGCAATTCAATAGCTCAAAAGTAATAGCCTGAAGTCCGTGCAAGCTGGCCTTAATTCAACGCGTCCGCATCCAGCTCGCCGGTGCGAATCCGCACTACTTGATCAAGTTGGTAGACAAAAATCTTGCCATCGCCAATTCTGCCGGTGCCCGCCGCTTTGACTATCGCTTCGACGACCGCATCAACTTGTTCGTCGGTAACGGCAATTTCAAGTTTCAACTTCGGCAGCATATCAACCACGTATTCGGCGCCGCGATACAGTTCGGTATGGCCTTTTTGCCGGCCAAAACCTTTGACTTCAGTGGCCGTAACGCCGCTGACGCCAGCTTCGGTCAGCGCTTCACGCACGTCGTCTAGCTTGAATGGCTTGATCACCGCGACAATCATTTTCATGGCGTGCGCTCCGATGCGCTATTCATTGCCGCTAGGCGGTGTGGCGGACGGTGCTGCGCCAGCGGGTGCGCTACCTTCCGGACGCGGGCCGCGCCGGCGGCGATTGCGGTTACGCGGGCGCCCGTCATTGGGTGCGCGCTCGATCGGTGCACCGTTCGCGTCGAATGCCGGTGCACGCGGTGGCCGCGCGTCACCGGGTGGACGCGGTTCGCGTGGCGGACGCGCTTCACCGGGTGGCCGTGGCTCACGCGGTGGCCGCGCTTCGCCCGGTGGACGCGCCTCGCGATTTGCCTGCGGTGCGCCGTTTGGATTGCGCCCACGATTGTCGCCGCGGCCGCGGCCATTCGGATTGCGCGCATTTGGATGCGCACCTGGCACGCGCGGCTGACGATTGCCATCCGGGCGTGCGCTATTGCCATCAACTTCTGGGCGCCCAGCATCGTGCTCGCGGTGCGCGTTATCCATCGGGCCCAAAAAGCTGCGCGGCGGACGATTCCCGCGAATGGGGTTTTCCGGACGCGGCTGACGCGGTTGTGCGCCGCCAATGCGGTTGCCGAAATCTTCGCTATCGGCGTGAATTGAGCGCGCATCATAAGTCTCTGCGGTGCCCAGTGCGCCGCGCATAAAGCCCGCGCGTTTACGCCCGACGCTTTCGCCAATGCGATTGCCGATATCGCCTACTCGCGGTTCGCCCGCGGGGCGATCTCGGCGTGCACCTTGGTTTTGTCCGGGGTTTTGTCCACCACCTTCACGGCGTGGACCACGACCGCGTTGTGCGCCTGGCTCGCGCGGAACTTGGTTCGGGTTGGCACCGTTGCCACGGCCACCAAAACGCGGGCGTTCTGCGCCTGGTGCTGCCGGATCTTGACCTTGGACGACGTCTTGTGGCGTGTTATGTGGGCGTCCACCAGCTGGACGCGGGCCACTACGGTGGCGATTTGGCCGTGGCGCAAAGCGCGGTTGACCATCATTGCCCAAAATAGGCGCGCCATCGGCGTCCACCAGCGGCGTCGTTGGATTCGGCCCACGGCGTTGGCCACGGCGGTCATTGCGTGGCCCACCAGGTGCGTTCGAGCGTGGTCCACCGGGGCCGCGCGGGCCACGGGCATTGGCATTCGGCCCGCCTGAATTTGGCCCGCCTAGCGTTTGGGCATTGACATCGAAGCTCGACATGCCCATCGGCCCGACAAATGCAGCGCGGCCGGCGCCTGGGCGGCCACGCATCGGGCCAGCTTTGCCGCGCTTTGGACGACCATCACGCGGCCGTTCACTACCTGGCGCACCGCCTAAATCAAATTCACCGCCGCCGGCGCGCACCGGCCTGGACCCGGCACCACCATAACCACGCTCGCCGGTCCAAAACGCTTCGGCTTTGCCTTTGCCAGCCGCAATAAATCGCTTTTTCCCTTCCACACCTTCGCCAACGATGCGATTGCGGCGCAAACGGCTCGCCGCTTCGTCCTCTGCAATCAATTGACTTGGCGTTTGCGAGATGCCCATCTCGATACAAATTTTCTGGGTGTCTTCTAAATCTAGCTCCGCCAATTCGCCACGATGCAGGCCTTTGGGCAGCGTGAATGGGCCAAAACTTGCGCGCTTTAGCCGGCTAACGGTCAAGCCTACGGCTTCCCATAAGCGACGAATTTCGCGATTGCGGCCTTCTTTGATCACCACCCGCCACCACTCGTTACTGCCGCCCGCGGAATCCATCGATTCAATCAAACTGACTGCCGCCGGGCCGTCTTCTAAATCCACACCGGCGAGCAGTTTAGCGACGATTTCCTCAGTCACTTCGCCGTGCACACGGCAAAGATATTCGCGCTCAAACTCGTTTTCCGGATGCATCAGCTTTTGTGCCAACTCGCCGTTGGTGGTGAATACCAACAAGCCTTGCGTGTTGATATCCAAGCGTCCGACCGCGATCCAGCGTGAACCGCGCAATCTAGGCAGCGACTCAAACACGGTTTTGCGGCCTTCGGGGTCGTGGCGCGTGGTGACTTCGCCATCGGGCTTGTTGTAAAGCAAAATTCGACCGAAATCGCCTTCCTGCATTTTTACGACGAAGATGCGTTCGTCCACGCCGATGCGATCACCGACTTTAACCTGCGCACCCAACTCCGGCACCGCGCCGTTCAAGGTGATTTCGCCTTTTAAAATGCGCTCTTCCATACCCCGGCGTGCGCCTAGGCCGCTTGTGGCCAACACTTTTTGCAAGCGCTCGCGCAGCTCTAAGGCTTGCGCACTGCGCGAGATGCTGAGGGTTTTACGGGTGTCGTTTTGCACCTGTTCGTTTCGGGCCGCTTCTTTTTGACTAGCATCTCTCTCGGCTAGTTCGGCGGCGGTATTGATCGTGGGCTCGCTCATGGCGTTTGTTGCTCTAAGTTTGGTTTGACGGTTCGGACGTCGCCGAATCGTGGTCTGGTTCTGTGGCAGAAGTGACGGCTGCTTCCCGCAGGGTCGTTTGGGGTAAATCTTGTTCGGGTGAAGCTTGTATTCCCGTTTCGCCTTGTGCCACTTGGAAATCCATATCTGGTCGCAAACGCGGGTCTAAATCAATTTCAATTTCAGCTTGCATTGACGCTTCAATTGGTCTGGCTGCCAGCGGGGCTAAAACCAAGGATGCGGCATCGGGTGTGTTGTTGCCTGGTGACGCGATCGGCGCAAAATCCAACTCCGGCTCACGATCATCCAAATCTTTGATTTCGCTCAATGTCGGCAAATCTTCCAGGCTTTTTAGCTTGAAGTAATCCAAAAACCCTCGCGTGGTGCCAAACAGCGCTGGCCGGCCGGGAACTTCACGGTGCCCAACAACGCGTATCCATTCGCGTTCTTCCAGCGTACGCACAATGTGCGATGACACCGCCACACCGCGAACCGCTTCAATTTCGGCGCGGGTTATCGGTTGGCGATAGGCAATCAGCGATAACGTTTCCAACAACGCGCGCGAATATTTGCTTTGCCGTTCGGTCCACAGTTTCGCCACGTGCGGATAAACCACCGTCTTAATTTGATAGCGAAAACCCGAGGCCACTTCCACCAGTTCCACGCCGCGCTCAGCGCAATCAGCGCTCAACACTTCCAGCGTTTGCGCCAATTCGTTGTGGGTCGGACGCGCCGCCTCATCAAACAGCTCGGAAAGCTGCTCAATCGACAAAGGTTGATGCGATGCCAAAATGGCAGCTTCAAGGATGAATTTAAGCGGCTGAGTCACGCGTTAGCAAGACGATTGAGCAAGAGGAATCACGCGATGGGCGGGTCGTTAGCAAAGTAGTTATTAGGCGATATTAGGAAGCGCAAGTTGCGTTGAACTTAGGGCTGTAGTGCGAAGCCAGCGACTAATCTAGCGTGCCGTGTGTGGCTTCGGTGTTGGGTACTCTGACGTAAATCGGTTCCAGCGACCCTTCTTGGACAATTTCCAGAAGGCCCTCTTTACTCAGCTCAAGGATTGCCAGAAATGTTACGACAATTGAGCGTCGACTCAGCGTTGCATTAAAACCTAACGATGCATCAAAAAGAAAAATAAACTGGCGAAATTCGCCGTGTGCGAGCGCAAGCAAAAGCTCACTCATACGGACGCGAACGCTAAGCGGCTCGCGAGAAATCAGATGGTGCGTGAAAAGATCAGCACGATGCAAGACTTCTTTCAATGCAAGCAACAACTCCTTCAGGTCAAGCTCAGGCGGAATCACCACTGCCTTGCGATCACCCACATCAGCGTGTGCTACTAAAAAGTCCCGCTCCAGCCTCGGCAAGGCATCAATATCTTGCGCAGCTTTTTTGAAGCGCTCGTATTCTTGCAGCCGCCGCACCAGCTCCGCGCGCGGGTCTTCCTCGATACCGGCTTCAGACGGTGGGCGCGGCAGCAGCAAACGTGATTTGATTTCGCAGAGTATCGCCGCCATCACCAAATACTCGGCGGCAAGCTCAAAGCGCAGGTCTTGCATCAGCTCAATGTAGCTGATGTATTGGCGCGTAATCTCGGCGACCGGGATATCCAAAATTTCCAGATTCTGCCGCCGAATCAAATACAGCAGCAAATCTAGCGGGCCTTCAAACGCATCTAGAATGACTTCTAATGCATCGGGTGGAATGTACAAATCTTTGGGCGGATCAAAAAACGGCTGGCCGCGCACCATCGCAAAAGGAATTTCTTGCTGCTGGGGCGAAATCGGTGCGTGCGCTTCCGAATTAACGACCACCTCAGTCATAGCCGCTCAACCGAGCCTTTGCCGACGCGCACGATACTGGCCTCGGGGCCGGTCAAATCCACTAACGTCGTGGACTCATAGCCCACATGCCCGCCGTCGACGAAATAGTCGACTTGATGCTCAAACTCATCACATAACTCATCGACCGAATAAAACTCATTCATGCTGGCAGGCAAGCTTAGCGAGCTGGTCATTAAAGGTTCTTCCAGTGCCGCCAATAGCGCTTGCACAACATTATTTTGCGGAATACGAATGCCAATCGTGCGCCGCTTTTCTTCGATCAGCCGCTTCGGCAAGGCCGAAGTTGCTGGCAAAATAAATGTATACGGCCCAGGTGTGTGCGCTTTAAGAATTGAAAATGCGCGGTTGTCCATTTTGCCGAATTCGCTGGCCTGTTTGATATCCCGGCAAGCAAGCGCGTACAGATGGCGGCCCGATAACTTACGGATACGCGCAACCCGCTCGGCCGGCGCTTTTTGATTCGGCAGCCAGCCAAATGCATAGGTGGAATCGGTCGGGTAACACATCAACGCGCCATCGCGCAGCGCGTTTGCAAGCTGTGCAATCGAGCGCGCTTGCGGGTTATCGGGGTGTAGATAGAGACGCATGACTAAATTAAGTATTCCAATTTCATTTCAAAAGTGCAGCCCAACGCAATTATCTTAACGGCGTTATCGCCGTTTCGTCATTGCGAACGAAGTGAAGCAATCTCAGCGCTTAGATCGCCACGTCGCTGCGCTCCTTGCGATGACGAATTTTTCCAAGAGTTTTCTTAAGTCGGGCTAACACATTGTGCCCCGTTGGGGCCAAATCCCCAAGCACTCGTCAAACGTTGCGTCTCAGTCTAGTCTTCTACTCTTGA
>JAYVAQ010000317.1:0-16003 GCA_043750875.1 Rhodanobacteraceae bacterium | reverse complement strand
CGCGCGAAATGCTGTATTTGGCTGACGAGCTGTTTATGACCGGCACCGCTGCGGAAATCACGCCGTTGCGTTCCGTCGATCGCAAGCAAGTCGCGAATGGCAAACCCGGCCCGATCACCAAGCTTCTGCAAGAGCGTTTCTTTGGTTTGTTTAAGCACACCACGCCCGATCGCTTTGGCTGGCTCGACTACGTTTAAGGGCCGACCATGGCAAAAGCATCCACAAAAGCGCCCGCAAGTGCAGGAAAAGTAGTCAAAAAAGCACCGTCCGGCAAAGGCGCAAAACTTGATCGAGAAGTTTACGAGGAAGCACTTACCGAGCTGCAAGTTGAACTAAATCAGCTTGCACGCTGGGTAAGTGCCGAAGCGAAACGCGTCTTGGTGATTTTTGAAGGCCGCGATGCGGCTGGCAAAGGTGGCGCGATTGAAAGCATTTCCACCTGCTTGAATCCGCGCAGCTGCAAAGTGGTGGCATTGAGCAAGCCTAGCGAACGCGAGCGCACGCAATGGTATTTTCAGCGTTACGTGCAGTATTTGCCCGCTGCTGGGGAGGTCGTGCTGTTTGACCGCAGTTGGTACAACCGCGCGGGCGTGGAAAAGGTGATGGGTTTTTGTACTGACGCGCAATATCAGCAATTTTTGAATGACGTGCCCGTGTTTGAGCAAATGTTGGTCAGCGAAGGCGTGCTGCTGCGCAAATACTATCTTTCCTGCGATCAGGAAAAGCAGGAGAAGCGTTTCAAAGAACGCATCGAAGATCCGCTCAAGCGCTGGAAAATTTCGCCAATTGATTTGACTAGCCGGGAAAAATACGACGACTACACCGCCGCACGTGAAACCATGTTTAAGGCCACCCACACCACCGTCGCGCCGTGGACTGTGGTTGACATGAATGATCAAAAGCGCGGTCGACTTAATTTGCTGCGGCATTTGCTTGATTCGATTCCCGATCACGTTGTGCCTGCCGAGGCGATCGAGTTTCCTAAGCTCAAGAAGAAAGTGCTTTCTGTGGAAAGCTATAAGGCTAAAGTTGATTTCGCAGCGAATAAGTTCTAAAGCGCCATGCTAGCGACCGAATTGCTCAATGCACGGGCTTCAACACCGTCACGCTTGCTTCAATCGCCTGGCCCCACCGAGCTTGAGCTACGCGCATTGCTGCAAACAGCAATGCGCGTGCCTGATCATGGCAAATTGGCACCGTGGCGCTTTATCGTCGTGCAAGGCGAGGCCCGGCAACGGCTTAGCGAAACGATTGTGGCGCGGCGCAAAAGCATGGAGCCAAATGTAGGCAACGATGCGCTAGCAAAAGACGCGCAACGGTTTCTGCATGCGCCAGTGATCGTAGTCGTCATTGCTAGCCTCAGCCCTGGGCACAAAATCCCTGAGATTGAGCAAATCGCAAGTGCATCCGCCGTCTGTATGCAGCTGCTGAATGCGGCATTTGCTGCCAATTTCGGTGCGCAATGGTTGACTGGGTGGCTGGCCTACGATGCGGTGATTGCGGTGTCTTTAGGTTTGAAAGCAAATGAAGCGGTCAGCGGCTTTATCCATATTGGCAGTATCGACACGGCTGCGGCGGAAAGGCCACGCCCCAACGTAAGCGAAAAGCTTAGTTATTTTTAATTAAACGTTCGTTTTTTATCTGAGGAAGCATTATGGTTTTGTCATTCAATTTACGCGGCGCGCTGTTGAGCGTCGCAGTCGCCCTTTCGGTTTTTGCACTTTCGGCCTGCGGGGGGAAAAGCGCTGGGAACTCAGCACTCGCAGAAAAAGCGATCGAGCAGCAGAATGCTGGCAAGCTAAGTGCTGCTGGCGCAATGAATGCCTACGCGGATGCACTGAAACAAAATGATGTGCGGCATTTGGTTGAATTGGTGTCGACCAAAGTTGCGCTTGACGAAATGAAAACGCAGTTCGCCAAAATGAAAACCGAGCCGGTAAGTGTCGACGAGCGTCGCCAATTCACTGAGTCTTTTGGGCGTTTGACCGCGCCTGATGCAGTCGATTCGATTATGAAAGAAATCGAGCCCAAATTAGCCGAGTACAAAAACCAGCTGCCCGGCTACATCGCCATGGGCTCAGGTGCGCTGCAGATGCAAGTCGCAAATAGCTCGGTGAGCGAAGACGAAAAAGCCTCTGCCACTAAAGCCATCAGCGCGATGCAAGCGTGGGCTAGCAAAACTGATTTTGCTGACCCAAAACGTGCGCGCAACGCGGTAACAGCGTTGGTTGATGCGGCAAAGTCCATCGATTTAAAAACGCCAGAAGATGTCAAAGCATTGAGTTTCGAGCAGGCATTGGACAAAGTCGGCGTGTGCTTGGGCGGCTTCAAGAAGGCTTTAAATGCCTATGATTTTGACGTTGACGCGATTTTGGGTTCAGTCAAAGTCACTGATTTAGCAAAACCCGGCGAAGTGCAGATCAAAGCCACGCTGTTTGGCACTGAACTGACCAGCAAGGGGAATTTGACGCAACGCGAAGGCCGCTGGACCCAGTAACACTTAGCTTTCAGACGCGGCGATTCTTTGCTGCCGCGTCGCTCATTTTGAATTTTCATCCCAGTTTGGGCTGTACTTCAGATTCGTCTTTGCGAGCGAAGCGAAGCAATCTCGTTTTAAGTAAATGCGCGGTGAGATTACTTCACTGCGTTCGCAGTGACGATACGTTATTCCGAGCCTGAGAGAGTCATATGGCACTGCCTTATCTACATCAAATTGACCCGGTGCTTGTGCATCTGGGGCCGCTGCCGTTGCGCTGGTATGGGCTGAGCTATTTGTTTGCTGTCGGCTTCGCCTATTTCCTGGCGACCCGTCGCGTGCGTGATAGCTGGCGCGGTTTTACGCGGCAAGACGCGGAAGATATCTGTTATCTCGGGCTGCTATCGGGCGTGCTGGGTGGGCGTATCGGCTATGTGTTGTTTTATAACTTTAGTGAATTTCAAGCGAACCCGCTATCGATACTGAAAGTCTGGGATGGCGGCATGAGCTTTCATGGCGGCCTTGCCGGGGTAATTGTTGGGCTGGCGATTTGGGCTAGGCGGCACGGCCATAAAACCTTTGCCGCGCTTGATTTTGTCGCGCCGCTAATTCCAGTCGGCTTAGGCGCAGTCCGGCTATTCGGCAATTTTTTTGGTGGTGAACTTTGGGGGCGGCGCACTGATGCTTCTGTCGGCATGCTATTTCCACGCCAGCCTGAGCTAGAAAATTACAGCCACGATGCCTTACTGCAGGCCTATCAAAGCGGCGCACTAAATAGCTTTGCGCGCCATCCATCGCAGCTTTATCAAGCGTTTTTAGAAGGTGTGGTGCTGGCGGCAGTGATGTGGTTTTACACGGTCAAACCCAGGCCCTATCGCGCCGCAGGCGGCATGTTTGTGACCGTGTACGGCATGCAGCGCTTCGTTGTGGAGTTTTTTCGCGAACCCGATGCGCAGCTGGGTTTTGTTGCGCTGAAATGGCTGACTATGGGGCAGATCCTGTGTTTGCCAATGATCGCGTTTGGGCTGTGGTTGCTTTATGTGGCTTATCGGGATGCTGGGCGAGTACAGGCTGCGAAATAAGGCAGGCATTTGCGAAGGCGAGCATCCGCCACTAAGCCGCCCCCACTAACTTCGCCGCCTCGGCCAAATCCACGCTCACCAAGCGCGACACACCCGGTTCGCGCATGGTGACACCGGCGAGTTGGCGGGCGTGTTCCATGGTGACTTTGTTGTGGCTGACGAAAATAAATTGCACGGTTTGGCTCATTTCTTCGACCAGCTTGCTGAAGCGGCCGACATTGGCTTCATCAAGCGGGGCATCGACTTCATCGAGCAAACAAAACGGTGCGGGGTTGAGCTGAAAAATCGCGAAGATCAGTGCGACTGCGGTGAGGGCTTTTTCGCCGCCGGACAGCAAGCCAATCGTGGCAGGGCGCTTGCCGGGTGGGCGCGCGATAATGTTGACGCCTGTTTGCAATAGATCTTCGCCAGTCAATTCCAGTGCGGCATCGCCGCCGCCGAACAGGCGTGGGAACAAGACTTTGAAGCCGGTGTTGACCTGCTCGAAGGTTTCTTTGAAGCGGGTGCGGGTTTCGCGGTCAATTTTTTTGATCGCCTCTTCCAGGGTTTCCAGCGCGGTGTTGACGTCCAGCAGTTGGCTGTCCAAGTAGCCTTTGCGCGTGCGCGACTCCTCGAGTTCTTTGATTGCCGCTAAGTTGACCGGTTCCAGGCGCTTGATTTTTACTTCTAGATCGCTTGCGCGCGCGTCCCAGTCGCGGATATTCGCGGCTTCGGGAATTTGTTCTAACAACACTTCGCGCTCGAAGCCGCTTTGCGCGATCGCTGCTAGGAACCCTTCTTCGCGAATGCTGAGCGCCTGCGCTTTTAATAAGCTTTCGCTGCGGCCTTCGCGCAAGGCTTCCGTTTGTTGTTCGGCGCGCTGGCGTTCGCCGTCCAATTTGCGCAGCGCTTCAATGCAGTCATCGACGCGCACGCGGGCTTCGCTAATGCGCTTGTCGACGATCACGCGCTGCTCCAGCGCTGCTAATAAGCTGTCCTGCAAGCCTTCTAGAGGCGCGCTGGATTGTTCTAACTGCACGTTGAGCGTGCGTTTGCGTGCCTCTAGCGCTTGAATGCTGGCGGTGATGCGGGTGATCGCCAATTCCAAAGAAACCAGCGCGGTTTTCTTGGCCTGCACACCCAATTCCAGCTGATGCGCGCGTTCGCGGGCTTCGCGCGCGCCAAGGCGGGCGATCTCTAAATTCGAGGCGATGCGGCCACGATCCGCTTCTAAGGTATGGCGCTCGTCTTCGAAGCCGCCCATTAAATCCAAGCCTTCTTCGAGCTTGGCGCGGGCATCGCGCACTTGCGAATCTTCTGCGTCTAACTGCTCGGAAATGCCGGCCAGTTCGGCGGCAATACGATCGCTGCGGCTGCGGGTTTGCTCGACCCGGCCTTTTTGGCTGGTCAGCTTGCCCACGTGTTCGCTGACTTTGCGTTGCTGCGCATAGACCGCAGTTTGCGCGTCTTCCTTGGCGCGCTCGGCCTGCGCCACTTCGGATTTGCGCAGATCAATTGCATCGTGCGCGACGTCGCTGTGCTCGCGCATCGCTTCGATTTTGTCTTTCAAATCAATAATTTCGCGGCCGCGCGCCAGTACCCCATCAAATGCTTGACCGGCACCGCGCAACTTGACCCAATCGCGGCTCAGCCAATGGCCATCGCGACTGACTACCGATTGATTGCCGACAAGCTGAGTCGCCAGTTGCTTTGCGGTAACCAAATCCGGCGCAATTTGAATACCTGCCAGCCAGGTGGACAACGCCGCCGGGCCGCGTACTTTCGCGGCTAAACTATTGCTGTCCCCGCCTGCTGCGAGTAACGCTGCTTGGCCACCAGCAACCGCAACCAAAACACCGCCGGGTAAGCCTGCGGCGTCTAAGCTATCTAGCTCCGGAACCACCACGGCTTGCAGTAATTCACCCAGCACCGCTTCCAGCGCTGCCTCAAAACCCGGCTCGACTTCGATCACGTCACCCAAGCGCGGGGCATTGGCTAGACCGCGCGCGGCCAGCCAGCGGCTGCGTTCTTTTTGATCTTGCCCAAGTGCGGCGTGTTGTAAGGCATCTAACGAGGCCGCGCGCGCGACGGCGGCGCCTAATTGCTGTTCTGATTCGCGCAAGTGCGCGTTCGCTTGCTGCTGCGCGTTTTGCGCACTGAGGTGTGCCTGCTTGCGCTGATCACTGACGTGGCTCAGCTGCTCTAGCTGTTCCTGCAGAATTTCCGAATCATCGGTTAATTGATCCAGCTCCAGCTGCAGCGCGTCCAAATTAAAAATGCCCTGCTCCGCGAGCAAAGCATTACGGCGTTTGATTTTGTCCTGCGCGGTGCGATCCAACAGCTCGATACGGGTGCGCTCGACTTCGGTCATTTTTGAAGCCGCGCTTGAGCTCTGCGTGTGCGCGGCAAAACGGCGCTGCCAGTCACTTTGCGCGGCTTCGGCGGCTTTTAGGTTATCGACATCGCGCTCAGAAATATCCAGCAACGATTCCAGTTTGGGCTCGTCAATGATCAAAACTTCTGCCAGCTGTTTGGCTTGGCGCTCGTCCGCATCGAGCTGCTCGGTCAGATGCGCGAATTGCGTGTCGGCTTCGCGTAACTCACGCTGGGAGCGCTCGGTCAAATCGCGGCGGAATTTTAGTTCTTGCTCCAAGCGCGCGATATCGCCGCCGACGCGATAGCTTTCCGCTTGAATCGCATTAAACGCCTCGACCGCTTGCTCGTGCGCGACGCGGCCGGTGCTGTCGCTGGATTCCACGCGCGTCCGCACGGCTGCCAGCTCTTCCATCACCCGCTCGGTGTTTTTCAGTTTTTCCTCGACCGCGCGCCGCTCGGTTTCCAGCTTTTGCCAGCTCAACGCCGCCAGCTCCGCCTCCACGCGCGCTTTTTCGGTCTTGAGCTCGGTGTATTTTTCCGCTTGCTTGGCTTGCCGCTCCAAGTTCACCAGCTGCTTTTCCACCTCTTCGCGCACGTCGTTTAAGCGATCAAGATTTTCCCGCGTCGCTTTCATGCGCGACTCGGTTTCCTTGCGGCGTTCTTTGTATTTGCTAATGCCCGCCGCTTCTTCCAAATGCACGCGCAAATCTTCCGGCGCGGACTCCACAATCTGGCTGACCATACCTTGCTCAATAATCGAATATGAGCGAGCGCCCAAGCCGGTGCCCAAAAACAGATCAGTAATGTCGCGGCGGCGGCAGCGGGCTTGGTTGAGGTAATAGCCACTTTGGCCATCGCGCGTCACCACGCGTTTGACCGATATTTCCGCGTACGCGGCAAATTCGCCGCCGATAAAGCTATCCGAATTATCGAAAACCAGCTCCACCATCGCTTGGCCCACTGGTTTGCGGCCAGAGGAGCCGTTAAAAATCACGTCGGTCAGTGAATCCCCGCGCAAGCGTGAGGCAGCCGATTCGCCCATCACCCAGCGCACCGCGTCGATAATATTGCTTTTGCCACAGCCATTTGGCCCGACAACGCCGGTCAAATTGGTCGGAAGGTGCAGCACGGTTGGGTCTACGAAAGACTTAAACCCGGCCAGTTTGATGGTCGAAAGGCGCATACGTTCCTATTTGTTTTGTTTGCCAAGGCAAACAACTTCCTGTTGCTTTGTTTGCCAAGGCAAACAATTTCCTATTGTTTTGTTTGCCTTGGCAAACAATTTCCTATTGTTTTGTTTGCCAAGGCAAACAAATGGAGGCTTGTCCAGCTCAGGACGGCGCTAAAACCCATCCCAAACCCTGAAAAAGGGTCGCGACTATACCATTCGGGGAAAGGTGGCTGAATTTAGCTGTTTATGTCGGGTGGCGATTCACGCAGGGCTGTTGAGGCCATGCGTTCCTTTGGAAACTACCGTACCCGATACAAACCCTGACGCGCGGTGACGTACAAGCTGCGGCCATCACTGTCGCCAAAGGCGCAATTAGCGGCCATGCGGGGAATGGCGACATTGCCCCAGCGCGCGCCGTCAAAGTTGAATAGCTCAACGCCGCTGGCGACAGTGACATAGATATTACCGACGCTGTCCATGCACATGCCATCGGCGACCCGCTTTTATGTGGGCCATTGGACGCTCACAGCGATACGTAACCCACCCGCGCTGCATGACCTGCATGCCAATTTCTCAAAGAGGCGGTCGGCAGCTCACGTAGGCGAAACCAAGGAGCGAGCCATTGCGGTTGAACAGCATGAGTAATTGTGAGCTTGAAACGGCAGCAAAATATAAGAAAAACATCTTCTTCAGTCTTGCCCTCTTCTGGCCAACGGAACTTAAAGTTTGGCAAAGTGAGAAGGGCGTCTGCTTGTTTTGCATTCGCCCTACCAGCAATTGGAACCAACAGCCCAGCGACAAGCAGCGCTTGGCGTCTATGGCCCTGGTGAAAATCACACGCTGGGGATATCTCAACCGCAACATGAACGGCTTGAGATTTGAATTCTTCGAGAGTTAATCCTTTGGTCGCTTTTTGGAAAAGCGCATCGAAAAGTTCATTGGCTGAAAGGCCAAAACTGGTTTCAAACATGCTGGGATTGTTGGTGCTGTAAACCGTTCCCGGGACAAACGGTCTGGGCCCGTTTGAAACGGCGGAAGTAAGCATAAGTGCATTGAATTTCGACGCAAATGGAGCTGGATTGGGCAACCCATTCGAATCACCGAGCCAAGAGCCATGGATGCTTAAATCTTCAATGCCATCACTTTGCTCTAATTCATCCGCCAACGTTTGCGCCAATACTGCAGATAAATGCCGATGCGCAGACGACTCCGAACAGTCTGGCCCACCTTGCGCTTTTGCTAACTGCCTAAATACAAGCTTTAGATTTTCATCAAGTACGGCAGCGCTTGATGGATTTGACGTCGAACCTAGTGCCAATTCAGTGAGCCCCTCACTAATTGAAATTCCAGCGGTATGAATGATTGACTCCCAAGACCACAACAAATCACAGCCCGGAAATTTCTTTATTTGGGCCTCGATGTCATCCGTGAGTGATTTAACCCATTCATTTGAATCAGCTGGTCGGTTCGCAGGTTTCGGTTTAGCCATTTCCGTGAACAGCAGCTTATTCTGGAACGCCGGTTCTGCTTCAAACAAGGCAGCCTTAAACAATTCTGCCTCTGTTGGCTGGTCGTCAAGCGGCACGTCAGGATTACCATTCCGCTCGTCAGTATACTTACTCCATATCACCACTAGAACAGGGGCAGTTTTAGCGGACACCACTTTCTTGAATACATTTGCAGTATGCGCCGCCGCCGTTTTTCCAACAGCGCCCGAAGAAAGATGCAAATCTGTAAAAACGATTCTCAACCCATTGAAGGGCTGCGGAGGAAGCGGCGCACTGACATCGCCTCGCACGTGAACGCAGCCAATGCCAAGATTTAAAAGCGCGTCCAATATAGGCTGATAGTCCTGCGCTTCGTCGTCGATAACGCAAACAGACGGTGATGAAAGCCGAGAAATCATGACTGTGGATCAAATTGAAGCGCGACCACCGCACCATTTACCCATTCAGGAAGGTCAATGTCGCGGGCTTGAGGAAACATTAATCTTCCTTTGTTTGTGCGCATCACTTCATTCACGATGTAAAGCCCCAGGCCCATACCGCCGTTCCGACGGGTAAAAAATGGCGCAACTAAGTCCTCTGGATCGTCGTTGCCAAAGCCAGACCCATTATCTGCGACCACAATGGCAGGCCCGCCTTCCAAGTCATTTGTTGTCGTAATCAATAACTGCTTTTTACTTGGATTCTTGACCTCTAACCAATGAATGGCGTTGTCGACCAAGTTTGTAAGCGACGCGATTAACATTTGCTTCGATCCCTCAACTTTGAAATCCACGCATCCATTTTTTGTGCCGTCCAAAAGCTCGATGCCGTGTCGCTTCAAACGAATTTCTGTCGAAAAAACTGCTTCCTTAATCAAATTCAGCGCTGAAGTCTTGGCAACACCGGGATTTTTTAGCAAATTAGTGACTGGACGCATTGCTCGATAAAGGCGATCAACCAGTTCCTTTACTCGCTCAGGCTCAACGTTGCGTCTAGTCGCCGCCCTCAACTCATCAAGAATTTTTTCCGCACCATGCAGCATGATTCCGAGCGACAAACCTGGCACAGCGGCGTGCAAGAGTTGGTCACGGTAAATCTCAAACTCCTGTTCCACCGCTTTGAGCATCGGTTCAACTTGCTTCAAGACGCCCTTTTCATCAAGTGCAGCGCGGAGCTCGGTCAGCTTAGTAAAAATCTTTTGGCCTGTGCCCTTGCCAAGTGCTTCTCTGAGGCGTTTTTGATCTTTGGATTTTTCAGCTTCAATATGGGTTAGAACGCTAGTAACAGCCTCACGAAAATCCGCATATGCTGCCGATTCAAGAAACCCTTCTCGATTGGACTTTTCTTGAAGGCCGCTACTTTTTCTACCGTCAAGACGCAGCGCACCGAGAATTTGGTTGTTACTTGTTCTGGCAGCAGGTGTATTCACGCGTCGAAGGTCCAAATTTAGCCAGTCGTTGCCCGGTTCGCCGAAGTCATAAACTCTTATACCTTCTCGGTAAATACGTATACCGCCATTTTCATCCAGATAGTCCTTTAACCCTTTCAGATCGTCCGTAACCACTTTTAGAACCGCAGCGTCTCTGTCGAACAACCAAAACTCGAACTCGACTTTTCCAATCGAGTGAACAGAAAGATCGAGAAGCTCTGCATTGCGTCCCCCTCTCTTTTTCTCCAAATGCTCAATTTCTATTCGCGCGTTCCGTGGTGAAAGCTTGGATTGCAATTCTGCTGGGGGCCTAAATTCATACTCAAATTCCGCACCTCGGCCTTCAAACGACCCGATGATGCGATACATGGCGCAATGATTCGCCTGATCAGACGTGAACATTCCCTCGAGCCATTCTTCGCAACCAGGCGCTGATAAACGCACACTAAAGTCAGTAGGACCTTTGAATGGCGAGCAAAGTCCATTTACCGCACGGTGCAAGCTGCGAACTTCGCCACGCTTCCAAGCTTCCCGCAACTGACTTACTTCAAGCCTAGTTCCATGTTTAATACCAGGAAAGGTCGTCGGTACGCGCCGCTTAAGCCTTACGTTTGCCTCGCTGAGATCTTCAGCATTCTCCAACCGATCCCAATCAAATTCGACAACCAGTTCGTCGCCGTTTTTAACTCGAGTAATGAGTCGAATGAACCTGCCGAGCTTGTGAACCGATAGTCTGCCGAGTCCTTTTTCTCCTAGGGGAAATCGCTTAAATCTTGGCGTATGAAAATCGGAAGATCTTTGCACCGCTCGGAAATCAGTTGCAATCACCATCCAGGCGTTGCGAATTACGTTCTCGCTCATCCCAAATCCGTTGTCCTGAATCTCAATTCTAGCCTTCAACGGGTCGTTGGGAAATTTTAGGCTAACTGTGCACTTTGTTGCATCCGCGTCGTAAGCGTTCTTTACCAACTCAAATACCGCTAGGTTTGCATCTCGGATGAGTTGATCGCCGAGCAAACGCAACAGGCGCGGCTTTACTCTAAATGTTAGGTTGTTTGAGGCTGGCACCTAATCTTTTCCTGCAATTAGATGTCTCACAACTTGTCGCATTACCGGCGGACAAACGGCGTTGCCAATCATCTTGATTCGCTCACGCCTCGTGCCAGTTTCAAACTTCATTTTTGGCGGCATGCCCATAGCCGCCTGGAGTTCCGGAACTTGCAGCATCCGCATCACGTGACCGTGCTCTGCGTCTGGCTTGACCAGCGCAAAACGATCCACGGTTGTGATGGTTCGCAGCGGACGGTTTAGTCGCTGCCAGCCACCTCCGCCATCTGAGCCGTAGTACACGAGTAGAAACGGCTTGTTATTGCCGAGGGTGGCAATTCCCCTATCGGCCCGCTCGAGCGTAGCCATAGCTCGCTTTGGCTTGCGTAGCGGAGTCCATCGATATGTATCCTTTAGGTCGACGATCTCTGAAATTTGCAGTTGCTTTCCGTGTAGTTGCGGCACTTTTTCAGGCAGGCCCTGCTTGTCCGCGAAGAGAAACAATCGCCGTCGCGATTGTGGTACGCCGAAGTATTCTGAATTTAGAACCTGTTCCTGGAGGTGATAACCTAGGTTTTCCAGAGCAGCTTTGAACTCGGCATAACGTGACCACTTCCTCATGTTCACCACGTTTTCGATCGCGATCCAACGAGGCTTGAACGCTGCTGCAAAACGTACGACCTGAAATGCTGTGTCCTTACTTTGCTCACAACGCGTCTTTTTTCCTTTGGCTGGACTGTGATTGGTGCATTCAGGGGAGGCGAGAATGAGGTCAACCGTTCCAAGCCGATCAACCAACACATCCACATCCAGATCCTCCAATCGGCCAGCGATGAATTCAGTTTCCGGAAAATTTGCGTCGTGCGCTTCCCCTGCCAGTGGCCAGAGGTCAAAGGCAGCCACGATTTCCGCTCCAGCCTCGCGCGCTCCCCAGCTGCTGCCGCCAACCCCGCAAAACAGATCCAGCGCGCGAATTCGTTTCGTATTAGGGACGGCCACGGGGCGTGTATCGCCAGATTGCATTGAACTCGATTTAGCCATGCACAACTTTAGCCAGTACATATCACCGGTGGCAAGGAAAATCGTCCTTGACTGGACATCGTGCAACTGAATCGATTGTACGCACGTAATTACTTACCGTACCCGATACAAACCCTGACGCGCGGTGACATACAAACTGCGGCCATCACTATCACCGAATGCGCAATTGGCGGCCATGCGGGGAATGGCGACGTTGCCCCAGCGCGCGCCATCGACGGTGAATAGCTCAACACCGCTGGCGACAGTCACATAGATATTACCGACGCTGTCCATGCACATGCCATCGGCGACCGATAGCCCAGTCGCTAAAATGACCGGGTTTGACAGCGCGCCGCTGGCAGCGACGTTCCAGCGCCGCAGTTCACCACGGCTGGTGTCGGTGAGGAATAGAAATGCGCCGTCCAGAGAAAGTTGCACGCCGTTGGGCTGATTCACACCGATAGTGCCCATCCATTCCAAGCTCAAAGCACCGTCCGGCGCGCGTCGATATAAGCTGTTGTGCTGAAGCTCGCGGTTGACCGGGGGATTGGTCAAACCGAAATCTGGGTCGGTGAAATACAGCGTGCCATCGCTGCGGGTTTGCAAATCATTCGGTGAATTAAAACGCAAGCCTTGATAGCGATCCACCAACGTGGTGCGCACGCCGGTCATTGCATCGGTGCTGGAAACCCGACGCGTCGCGTGTTCGGCGGCCAGCAAGTTGCCGGCGGTATCAAGCGCCAGGCCGTTCGCTTGGTCGCTGGGGCTGCGAAATACGCTGAAGCCACTGGGTGGGTCTAGCCGATAAATGGTGTTACCCGCGATATCGCTGAAAAGCAAATGATCCCCACGCCAGAGCGGGCCTTCGGTAAATAGAAAGCTTTCGCCGACCAACTGCGCTGCCGCTAAACCGATGATCGGGTTGCACAAGGGCGTGACTTCGATGTCATCGACCAGTGCATTCGCGCTCACCGGGTTAGGCGCCAATATGCCGCTGGCCGAATCAATCCCAATGCCGCCAGTTAGGTTTTGCAATTCAGGCGTGCTATCCACCACGCTGACCTGCCAGGCGATTGGCTCGGCAATGCTGTCCGGCCAATATTTCGCCTGCATCATGGTGCTGGTGGCATTGAGTTGATGCACCCGAAAGCGCACCCGATACAGCGTGCCCGCACTTGGCCCCGGCACAGACGCCGGGCTGTGCGCCAAAATGGATTCAACACCCGCCGACTCTTTCCAAATGCCGATACCGGCATTGCTGGCACCGCGAAAAGTGCCTTCAATGAAGACGCCGTAGCCTTGACCCATCGGCGTGGTTTGGGTCAAGAATCCGCCGTTATGACGCACTAAAAAGGCCACGCCTTGACTGGGCACACTTTCGATCTGCATGGCAAAACGCACTTCGACATCACGCACAAACACCGGCGCCCACATGCGCGCCAAGGTGTAACTGCTGGGCACCGGCCGCAGACGTGCGCGTCCAGATTGCACATCGCTCAAGGCCACACCGCCGACTCCAAGCCAAGGCGCTGGCCAACTGGCCCCGTCGGTACTAAAGCTGGTGCCATAACTAGATACGCCACAATTACCTTCAAAGCCGTCGGCAAACATGGCTTGGGCGTGTGCCGAGGTGGCGCACGCGAAGCTCATGAGGATACCCATCACGCCATGACGCAGCGGGGCATGGGCAGTGGGCAAACGTCGGGAAATGTTCAGCATAAGAATAGCTCCAAGAATCGTTGAAACGACATCGCCTTTGCGAGTTTTCAGCCTTGAAACGGCTTTAGGGAGAGCATGAACCTCGTCTTTGCGAGCGTAGCAATCTCGTCTTTTAGCCGGGGCGCGTTGAGATTGCTTCACTTCGTTCGCAATGACGAGGTTGATCGACGTGCCTTCTCAATAAATCAATAACTTACGGTTTAGTTCATGGAGAGCGAAGTAACCAGGAACGCTTCCTCCTCCATTTCTTAGCCAACCGCTACTCAAAGCCATTGGCAAACAATTCACTTTCGATAACCCCAACTTCACTCGCCAACACGGCCGTGTCCATCTTCAAAATACCGCCAGCAAGCGCCCTGGCGCCGGTCATGTTTTGCGGTAAATCGGTGAGCTTATGATAGTGCGGGTAGACACTCGCGCCATTTTCCCAAGTCACCACCGTCGGCACGCCCGCCTGCAGAAAGTACCAATGGTCCGAGCCTGAGCTCGCGTTGATGCTGGTAATGATTGCCAGCTCTGGCGCGTAAGTTGCGGCAGCGCTGGAAAAGCGATTGATCAGCGATTGAAACTGGGTTCGGCTCTCAATGCGCGCGGTATTGGTACCATTAGGATCATAACCAATCATGTCCATATTGAGCATCAGTTTGACCTTGCTGATATCACCCGATGCGACCAACGCATCCACATAGCGTCGGCTGCCGACTAGGCCTTGTTCTTACCCGGAAAAACACATGAACAGCATTGAGCGCTGGGTTGCCACATTCGCAAACACGCGCGCTAATTCAATGACGCCAGCGCAGCCGGACGCGTTGTCATTTGCGCCAGGTTGCACATTAGCGACCCCATCGCAGCGGGAGGCATTACGCGAATCGAAGTGCGCACCGATGACCACCCATTCATCCGGCAATGTCGTGCCCTGCTTGCGGCCCACAATGTTCGGCAAAGTAATCGGCGCAGGCGTAGGCACGCAGGAGGTGATATTGCTCAATTCAAAATTAAAGTCCGACGGCGTCAGCTTTGATTCGACAAAGCGATCCCGAATCCAGTCGCGGGCACTGAACAATTGCGCGCTGTAGCTGTTGCGACTGAAGCTGGAAAGGGTACTCATCGTTTGGAACCAGCGTTCGGCATCGACACGCGCAACTAAACTATCCGTACTGCGCTGCACTGGCATGGCAGCAGGCGGGTTTGCTTCATTGAATTTGGCGCGTGCAAATACACCATCGTCTGGCGCCAGCTGCAGGCTAGGATCGACGAGGGCCTGCATGCGCGCAAGCGCTGCGGGCACCCGCAGCAATTCGTAACCGCCGACGACTGCCCACGTTGGAATGTTCACCTCATGGGCGCACACATGGCCGCGGATCAACAATTCTTCGCGTGCAACTGCGCCTGGGCCCGCCTGCGCACCTGGCAGAGATTGCAAACGCGACTGCGCTGATGGCGTCACACCCAGCAGCAGCTCACTGCCAAATTCTATGGACCAGAGTACGCCGCTAATCTGCTTGAGTGCGGCGAGCTTTTCCGCGCCAAGCGTTTGCACATCAACCACGACCGTGGCATCGCGTTCTTGGGCGTGCGCGAGGCAAGCGCTAAATATCAATACTGCACTTAAATTTTTCATGCGTGAAGTCTAGCGTCCATTGGCAAAAAAATGTGTTTTGCCTTGGCAAAACAAAGGCCAAAAATGTGTTTTGCCTTGGCAAAACAAGAGCACAAGAATGTGTTTTGCCTTGGCAAAACATAGGCCCAAACTTCTAGATCAGTGCCAATTGCACTCGTGCAGCAAATCAAATCAACCGACATAAAACAACCCCAGTATGATCCAAGCGCCACCGCCGCATCGGTTGCATGCCCGGTAAACCCCGGGCCATCGCGATAAATGCCGTCGTAGGGCGCACCAAACGGCTGTTCAATACTTCGCTCAACTTGAAACCACCTGCGCTGCTCACAACGGTTGGGCTACCTTGTAAATCCGCATGCTGATATCGCGTCGTAACCATCCCACCAAAAAGCGGCGTCGTTCGCCGCATCCGTCGCATGCCCAGTAAACCCAGGCCCATCGCGGTAAATGCCGTCATACGGCGCGCCAAACGGTTGTTCAATACTGCGTTCAATTTGCGTTCCGCCTGCGCTACTGACGACCGTTGGACTGCCGCGTAAATCGGCGTGTTGGTAGCGTGTCGTTACCAAGCCACCAAAAAGCGGTTGGCTTCGTTC
>JAYVAQ010000316.1:0-4773 GCA_043750875.1 Rhodanobacteraceae bacterium | reverse complement strand
CAACCGAACCGTGTCGCGTTTGCCAACAGCCCAAACGAACCCAGCAGCAGCACAAACAAATACATCCGAATTTCGCCGTTTAACGTCCATAAACTGCCGTTCACCACGCCCTTGCGGTTGTTGCCCTCAAACACACCCGGCAAGTACCACTGGACATCGTGTAGGAAACTATTGCCGTGAATGTAGCGCCAAACATCAGCATGACGAAGATACTCAGACACAGGCAAGGTCGTACATAAAGTGCCTAGAACGAGCGTGGTCAAAAGCACGCAAACAATAAGCGCCGGAAATATGCGCAACAAGCGTGCCAGTACAAACGGCCAAAATTTGGGCCGCCGGATATAACTCATGGTGATCAGAAAGCCGCTGACCCAAAAGAAAATATTGACTGCAACCGTGCCCGAAAAAATCAGCGTTTGTTGACCAATCCAATCGGTCGCTTGCGTGGGGTTCTTTGCGGTCGCCCAGCTATGTCCGAAAATCACCAACGCGGCAGCCAAAAAACGCAGTAGTGAAAAGTTATCGTAGCCTTGACTCATCGCATCGGCCAGGGTGCGGCCTAGAAATGGATGACGAATACTCGAGCCGTCAATGTTGTTTGGGTTGCCAAGACTCTGGCCGTCTTTCACCACTGGTGCATTTTCTACGCTAGATAAGCTCGTACTCTCCTGCGGCATCACGCGCGAAACCTACGCAACAAATCGCCGTAGGCGTCAACGCGGCGGTCCCGTAGAAACGGCCAGATGCGCCTGACGTGCTCGGAGCGCTGCAAATCCAACTCTGCCAGCAAAATTTCTGACGTATCCACGCTGGCCTCAGCCAGTATTTCTCCCTGCGGCCCAAGCACGATGGACGAGCCCCAGAATTGAATGCCCGTGGCACCTGCTTGCGCGGTTGCCGGTGGCGCTTCAAAGCCAGTGCGATTACAACTTAATACTGGCAAACCATTGGCGACCGCGTGGCCACGATGGCTCAAAATCCAAGCCATCCGCTGGCGTGCTTTCTCATCGTCAGCGTCGCTTGGATCCCAACCGATCGCGGTCGGATAAAGCAATATTTCAGCACCCGCCAGCGCCATTAATCGCGCCGCCTCTGGATACCACTGATCCCAACAGACCAGCACGCCAAGTTTGCCGACGCTGGTTTGAATTGGCTTGAAGCCGTTGGCTTCGCCGTCTGCAACACCAGGTATTTCTGCGTCGCCGGGGGTGAAGTAAAATTTTTCCATGAATCCAGGATCGTCGGGGATGTGCATCTTTCGATAGCGTCCAGCAATACTGCCGTCGCGCTCAAATACCACGCTGGTATTGTGATAGAGGCCGGTCGCGCGGCGCTCAAATAGCGAGCTGACCAGTACCACGCCATTCGTGCGCGCTAGCTGCGCCAAATGCTGCGTACTCGGGCCAGGAATGCTTTCCGCCCGGTCAAACTCCGCCACCGATTGGTGCTGACAAAAATACGGCCCGTTGTGCAGCTCTTGCAGCAATATTAGCCTCGCACCTTGGGCAGCAGCGGCCGCTACCTGCTGATCAATTTGCGCAAGATTCGCAGCCACGCTGCCACGATCAATGTCTTGTATAAGTGCAACTTTAAGGCGATTGTTGGTCATTATTTGCTTCTCGGGGTTCTAGAAAACTCAAATGCTCGCGGCGCTACGGCCGCAATATTTAGATGTGAATTTAGCTAACTTTAGGCATCAATCGTTTCGCAGCTAGTTGCACAGTTAGCGCACAACCCAGGGCCAAACTGAAGGCCAAAATGGTTGGTTGCTTGCCAAGCAGCAGCGCCAGAATGGCGCAAAAGCTTGCAAACGCATAGTAGCCAAACATCATTCCACGCAGCATAGAAATGGCAAAGTTACGGCCGGAATAGTGATGCGAAAATCCAATTAATACGGTGCCCATCACAGGAAACATGGCAAGCAATCCGCTTAATCGTGGCCCTAGATTGGCCGCAAAAAACGTCACAGTCATCACCAAAAATGCGCCAGCGATCATGCGCCAAACCACAGTGTTTGGACCAGTGCGGCTGCTCGGTTCGCTAGGTCGTTTCGGCAAAAGACTAGGCGCCACCAGTAGCATCGCGATCACTAGCGTGAAGCAAGCCAACAACGGTAGCTCTAAAAAACTTAATGCCCAAACGGCAAGTGCGTACACCGCCAAACTGCACAGCAACGAGCCCAACACCGCAAACTTAGCGGACGCCCATGCATAGATAAGGCTAAACACCAAAATCGCATTAACGGCTAGTAATGTACCTTTTGCAGCGGCCGCGCCAAAAAACGTGCCTTGTTCGAGCGTAAGCACCACCAAAATTGGCCCCGCGACAATGGGGAATGCGGAAAGCCAACCCGCAACGGCGGGGCCCCATTTATTGCCAACCCAGGTGACTAAATAGATCAACGCGGGTACCAACATGAGCTTTACTGCAAGAACTGGGGTCATCAATCGGCTAGGCCATTACTTGGTTAAAATTAATGTTGATGCGTTAGCCAACGAATTACGAGATCAACTTTGCCGATGTTTCCAGCGTGCCGGCCGGTAGCTGCATGGTCACGCAGTGGAGGCTGCCATTTTGCTCGATCAGTGATCGTGCTGGCACCACGACGATTTCATGCTGTGGAAAAGCAAGGCTTAACTGCATCGACGCCGCAACATCCGTATCTAGACCATAGCCCGGCATTAAAATGGCACCGTTGAGCACCAAGTAGTTCGCGTAGCTGGCCGCTAAACGGCGGCCATCACTTGCGGTTAATGTCGGTGCCCAAGGCAGCGCAATGTTGCGATAAGGCATGCCGTTAGCTTGCTTAAGCTGCGCGATTTCATTGGCCATCGCGTTTAGCGGCGCGAAATGCGGATCGCTGGCATCGTCACAGCTTTGATAGACGATGCAATCGGTGCCAGCAAAGCGCGCTAAAGTGTCGATATGCGCGTCGGTATCATCGCCCGCCAATTCACCGTGTTCCAACCACAACACCCGCTGCACGCTCAAATTTTCTAACAAAATTGCTTCGATTTGCGCGCGGCTTTTGTCTGGGTGGCGTTTGCTAAGGCAGTTCCAGGTGGTTAGCAGTGTACCTGCGCCGTCCGATTCGATCGCGCCACCTTCGAGCGCAAACGCGACCGGCGCGTGCTCAATCGCGCTAAAATCCGGCAGCTTTGCCAAATGGGCGACAATTTTGTCGTCTTTACTGGCGCCGTACTTGCCGCCCCAACCGGTAAAACTAAAGTCCAGCCAGCGAAAAACCTCAGATCCAGAGGCCGACACGCGGCTTAATGTAATTGGCCCGGTATCGCGTAGCCAAGTGTCGTCATAGTCATAGCGTGTGGTAAGGATTTTGCCGCCGACGTGGGCGACGTCGCGATCAATCAGGCGCAGCGCGCGAGCTTCCAGCGCTTTGTTTTTGACCAGCAGCACCAAACTGGCACGCGTCAAAATTGCACGAGCAAGTTCGACGTAGCTTTCTTCAACTGCCTTTAGCCACGGCGCCCAGTCGGTGTCAGCGTGTGGCCAAGCAAGCACCACTGCAGATTGCGCCTCCCATTCGGCGGGAAAGCGCCAGCCCATCTTGGTATTTGCGGGTTTCTTCGAAGCCTTGCCCTGACTGGGCACGTTCTTGACTGACACTCGGTTTAGCGCGTGGGTTGTGCGACAGGTTTGACCCCGATTTCAACGTCGCTAGCACGTTTCAAAACCGCGTCAATCACATGGCTATATTCAAAATAGACTGAAAACGCTGGGTAGTCCCAACGCGTTATTGGTGGCTTGCCCACTGCGGCATACTTAGTTGCCGGTGCGCCGTATTGCGAGGTTACTTGATTCATTGTTGCACCACGCTTGGGCACGGCAGAGACTTGCGCTTGGTCAGAGCGCTCGACTAATAAGGTGTCTGCATGGGCGCACGCGGTGCTCAGCAGTGCAATGACGGCAAGGGCAGGGATCAAACGTTTCATAGCGGCTCCATTAATTTAAAGACTTCGCGGCGGAGTCTAAAGTTTTTCACATTCCAGTGCGAATGCAGAAATCACAGATTTTGCGTAAACGCATCGCCAATGTGCAATAAACCTGGCCGAATTACCCGTGCTGTCAAACCGCCTAAGCCTTGCATTGCTGCGAATCCACCTGCGCCGAACGCCAAATTCATGCGAACACAGGGTTCGCACTCACCCGTGCCCTCTAGTTCAATTTCGCCGACAAAAAAGCGCTTGCCGATCAGGGCAGTTAGATCAACACCCTGCAAAACCAAATTGCGCCGTGTCTTCGCGTAGAGATCGCGCGCATCACTTATCGCCAACCGCCCAGCAAGTATGGCAATCGCCTCCGCTGCAATTAAGCTCACCTCGCGCTTGCCGCTTTTACCACCCGTTTTTACTGCCGCTTTTCCGTAGCGATCACCCGTTACACCACGCCCCAGGCTGATCTCGGCGACGTCAACTGCCAGCATTGCCTTATCGCGCGCTGGCCGCACGCCGATCCATACCACCTTACTCAAGCGGTCGCGCTTTTCGCGGCGAAATGCTGCGCTAATGTGGCATAAGCCGCGCGATCAGCATCATCCAGCGTATCCGGATTTACTAATTCGACCTGCACATAATGATCCCCCGGCTGCGGCCCGAAGCCACGCCCTTTCAGGCGCAGCTTGCGTCCAGCATTCGATCCCGCAGGAATTCCGAGTTCAACATTGCCATCTAGCGTTGCCACCTGTGCTTTCGTACCCAGCGCGGCGGCCCAAGGTAGCAGCTTCAAACGAAATAGCACATCGGTATTGCCAGT
>JAYVAQ010000315.1:0-6317 GCA_043750875.1 Rhodanobacteraceae bacterium | reverse complement strand
TTTGTAAGCTGCTCACAAGCGAATGAAATTGCGGTGTTTGATTTGAGCGATCTGACGCTTGGCCCGCGCAGCATCGCCATTCAAGCCCAAGATCCGCGTGCGCTCGCGGTCAGCCCAGATGGCAAAACCGTTTATGCCGCGATCTTTGAGTCCGGCAATGCCAGCACCGCATTATTTGGTGGATTTAGCCGCACTGATCCGCGTTTACCCAATGTGGTCAACGATGTGCGCGGCCCCTACGGCGGCGTCAATCCACCGCCGAATGCGGGCACGGGCTTTAACCCGCTGGTCAATCCGGTTGCGACGCCGCCGCGCGTTTCATTAATTGTGCGCCGTGATGCCAACCGCCGCTGGATGGATGATAACCAGCATGACTGGACACGATTTGTCTCTGGCGATTTGGCGGGCGCGTCGCGGCGCGTGCAAGGTTGGGATGTGGTGGATCGCGATATCGCCGTGATTGATACAGCTAATTTAAGCGTGCGCTATGTTACGGGCCTGATGAATATCGGCATGGCGCTTAGCGTTAAAACTGATGGTGAAGTCACGCTTATTGGGACCGATGCCACCAATGAAGTTCGTTATGAACCTAATGTCAAAGGCCGCTTTGTCAAAGTTGAATTAGCGCGCGTGAGCGCCGCGAATGCGGCGGCTGGCTCTGCGTCTGGCAACAGCATTGTCGATTTGAATCCGCATTTGAATTACGTTTTGCAGACTGAGCCACAAGCCATACGCGATCATTCGATTGGTGACCCGCGTGCGTTAGTTTGGCATGCGAATGGGCAATTGGCTTGGGTGGCGGGGCTGGGCTCGAACAATGTAATTACAATCGATGCGCAAGGCCGACGCATCGGTGCGCCGATTCGCACCGGTGCTGGGCCCGCCGGTTTGGCGCTAGATGAAGCTCAGGCTAGGCTGTATGTGTGGAATCATTTCGACGCCTCCCTTTCCGTCATTGATACCACGCAGCGAAGTGAAATCGCGCGCTTGCCGGTGTTTAATCCGTTACCGCAGGCGATTCGTAACGGTCGCGCGTTTTTATACGACACGCAGCGCACCTCTGGTTTAGGCCAGGCCTCCTGCGCATCGTGTCATATCGATGCGCGCATGGATCAGCTGGGCTGGGATTTGGGCGACCCAACCCAAGCGCCTGCGGCATTTGATCAAAATTGCGCGACGTCCTTAGTTGCGGCCTGCACCGCATATCACGCGATGAAAGGGCCGATGACCACACAAACTTTGCAAGACATTATTGGAAATGAGCCGCTGCATTGGCGTGGCGACCGGCGCGGCATTGAAGCATTCAATCCGGCTTTTGTCGGTTTATTGGGTGACGATACCGAATTAAGCGCGGCAGAAATGGCGGCGTTTAAAGCGTTTTTGTCCAGCCTAACTTTTCCGCCGAATCCGTATCGCAACCTTGATAACAGCTTGCCGGAGGCCTTAGCCTTGACCGGCCAGCGCACTAGTGGGCGTTTTTCGATGGTGGGTTTGCCGCTGGGCGTGGGTAATGCCAAGCGCGGGTTGCAACTGTATTCCAATAACTTTTTGGACTCGCAATTTCATTGTTCCAGCTGCCACACCTTGCCAACAGGCATGGCGGTAAATGGCCCAATTCGCTCGCCGATTTTGAATTTTTCGGTAGGCATGGGTAGTTTGCCGATTGGGCCGCTGGGGGAAAATCACTTAGGCGTGGTCAGCACCGATGGCTTCACCAACGTCTCGATCAAAGTGCCACAAACGCGCAACATGCACGAAAAAGTCGGCATGGAATTCACTTCGACCGAAAGCCTGTCTGGCTTTGGTTTCGCGCACGACGGCACCGTCGATTCGCTCGCCAACTTTTTCTCAGCCAGCCTTTTTAGCCCACGCTCCGATCGAGATATTGCGGATTTGGTCGCGTTGAATATGGCGTTTTCTGGCTCTGAATTTGGCGACGCGAACCCGTTATTGAGCGCGCCAGCGCCGCTTTCCAAAGACAGCCACGCCGCCGTGGGCGCGCAGGTAACAGTGTTGGCTGCCAACCCGCCAGCACGAGCAAATGAATTGCTGGCCTTGGCGCGAGCGCAAAAAATTGATCTAGTGGTCGCGCAGGGGCGGCAAAGCTACGCCTTTAACAGGGCGAGCGACCGTTTTGTAGCCGATGCGGGTCAAGCCGCGTTGAGTGCCGCACAACTGCTTGCACTTGCCAATACCCAGGCCCCGCAAACCTGGACGGCTTTGCCCGTGGGTCTAGCGCAGCGCATTGGTGTGGATCGTGATGGTGATGGCGTGAGCAACGCGCTTGAAATTGCGCAAGGCTCGGATCCAACGGATGCCAGCTCTACACAAATTCGACCTGCACAAGGTATGTGGTTCAACCCGGCGCGCAGCGGCCATGGTTTTGATGTGCAGTTTGTCGACTCTAGCTTATTTGTCACTTGGTTTACCTATCAAGACGATGGCACACCAACGTGGTATGTCGCGGTGGGTGCGTATGCGCGCCCTTGGAGCGCGCCGATGAGCCGCTTTGTTTGGGATCCAGTGGCACAGCGCGCGGTGGAAACGCGGGTAGGGCAGTTGCGCTTAAATTTTACTGACGCGCAACATGGCCAGGTGGATTGGCAAATCGGTAGCCGATCAGGTTCTGAACCATTGCAGCCTTTGCTCAGCGCCGCGACTCCAGTTTTGGATCGCACCGGCAATTGGTACGACGCCGTGCAGCCGGGCTGGGGTTTAGGTGTCTACACGCTCGGGGATATTTTGTTTAACGTGGCGTATTTTTACGACAGCGCGAATCAGCCCCGCTGGGTGGTCGGAACCACAACGAACACCGATAGCGCAGTTGTAGCAATGCAGTCTGCGCTCGGATTTTGTCCCGATTGCGCACACAAGGCCTTGGTTTTGAGCCCAGGGGGCGAAGTACGTTATCAGTTCAACGGCGCCCGTGCGGCGTCTGCGCGCGTCGATGTGTTTGATACAAGTTCGCCGAATTCTCATTGGCTGCGTGGGCCTACGCCGATAACGCCGCTATCAACAGCGGTTTTGCATCCAGAACAGTTTTAGTTCCAGCGCCAGTGGGGTTGCGTCCGATTTATGCAAGCTGGTTATTTTTTCTTTATCAAGCCAGTCAGCTTGCCCACCAATGATTTTCCTTGTGCAATCAGGCGGTTAGAAAATTTATTCTGCGCTTCAGCCAACAAGCGCGCCTGTTCCGCTTCCTCGGCTTGTTGGTTGAGCTTCTCTTCCCATTTTCGCCGCATTTCGTTCTGTTGCGCGGTTTGGCGCAACTTTTTCAACACATTGTCGGGAAGCTTTTCTTTTGTCAGCTCGTTGTCTTTGCGGGCGAGGTAGTGCCCGATTTGATCAAAAAGCTGCTCATTAAACAACTCAGCGGTGTAGTGCTTAATACTGGTGCCCAAATCCTCAAAATTGCTGAGGCTAAGTTTCAACTGGCCAGTGCTTAGCTCGGCTAGAGCGACAATACTGAGCGGGATTTTGCCGCGCGCACGAAACATCGCTTGACTGATAGCGCCGGAGGCGTCTTTTTTGGCTTCTAATAGGGCAGGGATACGATGCTTGTCAAACAGCGCTTTGATCGTTTGAACACGAGAGACGCCCTGTATTTCTATGCTCGGACAAAGCTCTGTTTGCACATTGGCATTAAATGTCAACGCTACTTCAATGCTCGCTTTGTTAATTACATTGACACGAACGACATAGTCATGTGCGATCAGTGCCGTAATTGTGCCGTAGCCAGGTATTTCATAGCGCTGTTGTATTTTTTCAGGGTGCTCAGCCAAAAGCTTAGTGAGCTGATCTAAATAGTCTTTATATTGCTGAATTGATACTTCCAGCGACTTAAAGCTGCTTTCGCGCCCAGCAAGCAAATTCTCAGCGTCGCTCGGGCCAGTTTTACGCTGTTCGGACTGCTTTGCGAGCTGATCGAGTAGGCTCATTTTGATTTGTAAATTTAAATGCGAGCAGAATAGTAGCCCACGTGCGGCGAGTGGGCTAGCGCGAAACAGCATCAACCGCGATTTTCTTTTTTGTTAGCAAATAGAAGCAACGGAAACTTGTAGCATTGCGCAGTTTTTTTCCACAAGGTGCGCGCAATTGTTTTGTGCTGACTTTCAAGCAAAACGCTGCACCAGTTGTCGTTGGTTGGCACAAAGCTATCCCGCGCAGCTAGATGCGAAGCAAACGCGCGCCGTAACTGCAATCAATTTGGCAAAACCTGGGTCGGTGATCGAATGGTTCGCACCGCAAGCTTCGGTCGAAAAGGAGTTTCGCAACAAAGCAAAAATGGTGGTCGGTGGCAGCGTTGATTCGCTCATTTTTGGCATATTGCAGCCGGAAGGGACATTGGAGCTTGCGCATTGCCCGCTCTATCCACCAGCGATTCGCGATGCATGGCCGGTCATTCGCGCTTGGCTAGGTGAAGTAGTAATCGCGCCGTATGACGTTGCCCGGCGCAACGGCGAGCTAAAATATCTTATCTTGACCGCAGCCGCGCCCGATCAGTCCGGCGCGCTGATGTTGCGCATTGTGCTGCGTTCAAAAGAAGCGATGGATCGACTGCGAAAGTGGCTGCCGGAACTTATTGCTCGGCTAGTCAGATTAAAAGTCGTCAGCGTCAATTTGCAGCCGGAGCCCAAAGCAATATTGGAAGGCGAGGAAGAAATCGTGTTGACTAAATGCGCCGCCTTACCAATGTTGGTCAACGATCTAACGTTGTTTTTGCGGCCGCAAAGTTTTTTTCAAACCAATTCGGTGATGGCGGCTGCGCTATATCAACGCGCCACCACTTGGTTACAAGCGATACAGCCCGCAAGCGTAGTTGATTTGTTTTGTGGGGTAGGGGGTTTCGCCCTACACGCGGCGCGCGCGCTGGCGAATGCTCAAGTTTGCGGTGTAGAGTTTTCCAGCGAAGCAATTGCTGCAGCACGTGAGAGCGCGGCTGAGGCGGGGCTCAAAAATACCTGCTTTTATTCTGGCGACGCACTTGAAATAGCTAGAAATTTGCCTGCATTTGCTTGTCTGATCGTCAACCCGCCAAGACGTGGTTTGGGCACCATGCTATGCGCGTTTATAGAGCAAAGCGGCGCACAGGATTTGATTTATTCAAGCTGCAACATTGAAACGTTGGCCGTCGATTTGCTCAACCTGCCTAGCTTTCAGCCTCAGGCGGCACAAGTACTTGACATGTTTGCGCACACCCCACACTTCGAGGTTATCGTTTGGCTAAAGCGTTTCGGCTAGCTCGGCAAAACTACAGAATTGCAAACCAAATTCCTTTGGCATCCAGCGGCACGCTAAGCTCTGCATATGCCTGCAGCCCACCATCCAAACACTGAACTTGCCATAAAAATCAAAGCGCTTGCACGTGGATTAGGGTTTCAGCAACTAGGTATTACCGACACTCAACTGCATTTGGCCGATGCGCGCCTTGCAGCGTGGGTTGCTGATGGCCGACACGGTGAAATGCACTACATGCACAAACACGGCAGCAAGCGCACGGTACCTGCGGAGTTGGTGCCGGGCACGGTGCGCGTTTTAAGTGTACGCATGGACTATTTCCCGCCTGAAATCCAGCACGCCTGGAGCCAATTGGAAAACCCAAACGCAGCGTACGTTTCCCGCTACGCCCTCGGGCGTGACTACCACAAAGTAATGCGCGCGCGGCTGCAGAAACTGAGCGATCAAATTACCGCGTTGATTGGGCCGTTTGGCTATCGGGTATTCGTAGATTCCGCCCCCGTGATGGAGAAACCACTCGCGGAAAAAGCGGGCTTAGGTTGGATTGGCAAACACACCAATCTGATCAATAGCCAAGCTGGGTCGTACTTTTTTTTAGGCGAAATTTACGTCGATATTGATTTGCCGATTGATCTAGCCGCCGCTGAGCACTGCGGCAGCTGCACGCGCTGCATAAGTGCTTGTCCAACAGGCGCGATTACCGGGCCGTTTCAATTAGACGCTAGGCTTTGCATTTCCTATTTGACGATCGAGCTGGACGGTGCAATCCCCGTTGAGCTGCGTCCGGCGCTGGGAAATCGCATTTACGGCTGTGACGATTGCCAACTGGTCTGCCCCTGGAACAAGTTTGCCCAGCTTTCGGCTGAAGCGGACTTTCGTGCCCGGCATCAACTAGACCGCGCTTCTTTGTTGGAATTATTCGCCTGGAGTGAAGCTGATTTTTTAAAATATACCGAAGGTTCGGCAATTCGGCGTATCGGTTACGCGCGTTGGCAGCGAAATTTGGCGGTGGCGCTGGGAAATACCCCTTCAAGTGCGGCGGTAAAGGCAGCGCTGATCGCGCGTTTGGTGAATTGTAC
>JAYVAQ010000314.1:0-6146 GCA_043750875.1 Rhodanobacteraceae bacterium | reverse complement strand
AATCGTTGCGCGCACGACGTCGTAGTCTGCATTGAGCAAATGCAGCACTAACCAAACGAAAAGAATCGACAATGGCGCGAGTGCAATCGCGGTCAAACGCTGATGCCACCAGTGCCCGACGCCTTCTTTGGCCGAACCCAACCCCCGGACTACGCCTAATGGCGATTGCAGGTTTCCTGTACCTGAAGTTTTGCTCACGTCGTGCTCCTTAATCCAAAATACAGTAGCCCAGCGCTTATGACGGCAAAAAGGATCAGCACCAATTTGCCGGTTGTGTACGTGGCTTTGATATCGAGGCCGTAGCCAGCGTCCCACCCTAGGTGACGAAGCCCATTGAGCCAGTGATAGACCAATGACAGCAAAAACGCCGCAATAACTAATTTGCCAATAACGGTGCCGCATTGCGCGCGAAAGTAGATCCAAGTTTCATAGCCATCCGCCAGCGCGAGTAGCCCAATCGCGATCAATACAGCACCAGCGCACAAAGCAACGCCGCTTCCGCGATGGATAATCGACATAATGCTGGTGAGCTGCGGTTTGTAAACCTGCAAATGTGGTGACAGCGGACGTTTCGCTTGGCTAGATGTTTTTAGTTGCGCCTCGGAGGCCATATCGAATCCTTGAGCTATAATTTAAGGCGTAAAAATAAATGAAAAGTGCGTCGTTTAAAAATCAATGCAGCGCCCGTTTTTTTCCCAGTCCCCGTATCGGGTCGGGTCAGCTCCGATGCGTCCACCCACTTCTTTCGGTTGCACTAAATTGACCGCTGACGGTGCCAAGCTAGGCGCATGCAAATCCTGAGTTGCTTCGGATTGCTCCGAGTTTGCTTCAGAATTCAGCTTTTTTGTTTCAAATCCGGGGCTTAGCGTGATTTTCGGGATTTCGTCGATACTCATATTCCTCCGAGAGTAAACTCTGTTTTATCCGCCCGCAAGCAGGTTTTGCTGCGGCAAAACAATCTAAGCAAAACTTCTATTTTACGGTTGGATTTTCGCGCTATGGCAGCAATTGACAATGTATATGAATTGCCGCATTTGGCGGCGGTTTTAGTATCCGGACTGGATGCGGAAAAGTTTTTACAGTCGCAACTAAGTTCGAACGTGGCAGCGCTTGAGTCAGGATCGGCACAATTCAGTAGCTGGTGCGCCGCGAATGGCCGTGTAATTGGACTGGGCTGGCTATTTCGAACTGCGGATGGCTTTTGCTGGATAGTTGCCGTGGATACAGTTGAAGCAATCATTACTGGATTAAACAAATACCGCCTGCGTTCCAAAGTGAGTATTGCGCAGGCTGACCCAGATTCGACGGTGTTTGGCTCAGACGTTGCTTTTAGTGCTGCGTATTCCGCTGTGCGCTTAGCGGATGGACGCGGCTTAGGTTTTGGTAACACGACTGATTGCCAACTTGCGCCTAAGAATTTTCTAGGGCATTGGCTACGACGCGATATCGAATTGAAAATTCCTTGGAATGGCGGCGGTGAGCGCTTTTTGCCGCAAATGTTGGGCATTGAGCGCTTTGCTGGTTTGAGCCTAAAAAAAGGCTGTTTCCCTGGGCAAGAAGTTATTTCACGTCTGCACTACAAAGGCGTGTTGAAGCGCAATCTAAGAGTTTTGGATTGTGATCAGAGTTTTGTGCTGGGCCGTTTTCTTTGTGTTGAGGCACAAGACGAAATCGAAGTCATTCAGCCGCAAGCTACGGTGGCGCTGGCAGTCGTGGGCTGCAATTTGCCGCAAAATTTTTCAATTACACGAGATGGCGTAGAGATCTTTTGTCGAACTATTGGTGATGAATTTGTAGAGGCGCTGTGAAGGCCTTTTTTAGTTGCGTTTTGTTCGCGTTTTAAGGGTAGAAAGTTCAGCAATTGCGTGCGAGAGTTGCGATGCCCGATTGGGCTTGAAAACTCTAAAAGGTTTAGTTCATGAAAACGACTTTGACCGGAATTGCCTTCGCGATTTTGCTTTCCAGTCCAATTTATGCGCAACAGCGAATTTTAAAGCTTGCTGTTGAACCGGATTACAGCCAAGAACAAGCCGTTGAGGTTTACAAGCCCTTTGTTGCTTATTTGGAAAAAACTACCAAGTTTAAGATTGAATTAGTTACCTCAAGAAATTATTCCAGCTATTGGGCTGACATGCGCAGTAGTAAAGGCTGGGATTTAGTGTTTGACGAAGCGCACTTCACTGACTACCGAAATCAATTTTATAAATTTGAGACCTTGGTAAAGGCCGCCGAGCCTTCCAGCTATAGTTTAGTAAGCGCTGAAGATATCGGTGTAGGTAATACTAAAGCGCTGCTTGCAGAAAACATATTGACTATGTCCGCGCCAAGCTTGGGCTATGCCATGCTGCTGCAATATTTTCCGAACCCAATGCAGCAGCCGGATATTCGCACCACGATTGCTTCTTGGAACGACGCCATTGATGCAATTTTCGCGGACGAAGGCAAAGCCGCCATGGTGCCCTCCAGCGTCGCAGCATTGTTCACATCTAATACCTTTGAAGTACTAAAATCTCGCGAGTTTCCAGGGATTGCCGTTTCGGCCTCGCCAGCGCTTGATGCGGCGACTAAGGCAGCGGTAAAACAAGCGCTACTTAAAATGCATGAAGATCAGGATGCTTATCAGGCCTTGAGCGAACTGCGCATTAGCCAGTTTGTTCCGGCAACGGCCGCCGAGTACGCTGGCAGCGCAGATATTCTTAAAAGTTTTTACGGCTACGGCCAATAGTTCAAGCGCTTGCCTGCTCCGTGCTACTGCTTCGTGCGCTAGGCGAAGTCTCCGCACAAAGCTTGCATAACCGAGATCGCGGCGATTCCTGCGGTTTCGGTGCGTAGAACTCTAGGGCCAATAGCGACTGCGCTAAAACCGCCCAAATCGAGCTGCGCCAGATCGCGCTCAGACCAGCCACCTTCTGGACCTACCGCGAGTGCGACGCTGGCCACTTCGCGCGCTTGTGCGATGCGCGCGCCACCCGGTTCTAGCACTAGTTTCTTTGCCGCCGTGATCTCAGCGCTAAGCCGTTGCGCCAACGATTGCAGTGCTTCAACTTGCGGTACATTCGCGCGCCCAGATTGCTCGCATGCGCTAATCACGATACGTTGCCAGTGTTCCCGTCGCTTAACTGCGCGCTCGCTGTCCAATTGCACTTCGGAACGTTCGCTCTGCACTGGAATAATGTGGTGCACGCCGAGTTCGGTCGCTTTCTCTAAAACCCAATCCATTTTGTCACCCCGACAAATGGCCTGTATGAGCGTTATTTTGAGCGGTGACTCGGCTGCTGCGGGCTTTGATTCAATTACTTTTAGCTGTGCTGCTTCGGCTTTCGCAAGCAAAATTTCGCATAGGTAGTCATTGCCATCGCCATTGAATAAAACGGCCTTTGCACCTGCACGCAAACGCAATACTTTAATCAAATGCGCTGATGGCATCGCCGAAAGCACCACAATGGAATCGATGGACAACAAATCAGGCGTGTAAACGCGGGTAATACGCATAATAAAGCTCGGGAATATTAGCCTGGCGATGCTAGCGTATGGCTGCCAAGAAAATAAGCTTAACAGTGCTTGCACCGGCTTAGGCTATTCTTAGGCGCTCAAATGTTGAGCATCTCTCATGCGTTTTTCTGGAACCGATCAATACGTTGCCACTGACGAGCTAAAACTCGCGGTCAATGCTGCGGCTATTTTGCAACGTCCTTTGCTGATCAAAGGCGAGCCTGGTACCGGTAAAACACTGCTCGCCGAGCAGGTGGCGCGTGCGTTTGACGTGCCGCTGATCGAGTGGCATATCAAAAGCTCGACCAAAGCCCAGCACGGTTTGTATGAATATGACGCAGTCGCGCGCTTGCGTGATTCCCAGCTGGGCGAGGGTAGGGCGTCCGAGATTGCTAATTACATTGTGCCTGGAAAATTATGGCAGGCATTTGAAGCCGAGCAGCGCGTGGTGCTGCTGATTGATGAAATTGACAAGGCGGACATTGAATTTCCCAACGATCTTTTGCGTGAGCTTGATCGCATGGATTTCTACGTCTACGAAACTCGCCAAACCATCAAGGCGAAGCATCGCCCGATTGTAATTATTACCAGTAACAACGAAAAAGAACTGCCGGATGCTTTTTTGCGTCGCTGTTTTTTCCACTACATTCGTTTTCCAGACGAAGCAACCTTGCGCGCGATCGTCGACGTACATTTTCCCGGGCTCAAAGCGGAGCTGGTACGGGAGGCACTGACCGCTTTCTTTCAAGTGCGCGAGTTGCCAAGCATCAAGAAAAAGCCCTCGACCAGCGAGCTTTTAGACTGGCTAAAACTGTTGCTTGCCGAAGATATTCCAATCGAGCTGCTGCGTGAGAAAAACGCCAAGAAGCTGATTCCACCGTTATATGGCGCACTATTGAAGAACGAAGCGGATGTGCATCTATTCGAGAAGTTGGCGTTTATGGCGCGGCGCGGCTGATCGCAATGGCGGCAGCGGCGATTTTAGATGATGCAGGCACCCAAGTTAGCGCGCTGTTTCGATTCAAAGCCTCGTTGAATTCGATGAGCGCGCCGAATTTGCCGCGCGTGGCACTGACTCTTAATGGCTCGGAGATAAAATTTTTCAAAGATGCGTTGCGTGTGGGCTGCCAATTTTTTCGCCTAGACACCGATGCTTCAGTCCGCGCCGATATTTGGCAGCAAGAGTTTTTCACAGACACTCGTTTTGCCTGCACGATGTTCGTTATTTCACGCGCGCTTGCGCCAAACGAAGCGCTAGATCAAGTTAGCAACACGCTTTTCAATGAGCTGGCATCTGCGCTTGGTGTCAGTCCTAGCGCTGGTCTGTTGATCGACAGTGGCCGCCTTATTTGGCAATCGCTGGCCTTCGATGCCACTGCGGTCGCAAACGCCTCGATTTACATGCGTGGCACGAACTCCCTGGTATCTGCTGATTTTGAGGAACGTGGCGGGCGCCATCTCAGCGTGGAACCGCGTGGCTTGGCGTTGATTAGCAATGCAAATAACGTGGCGCATATATTTCAACGCTATTGCGTGCTTTTGTCGCTTTTGCGCGCCTACCAATTTGCTATTGATAGCGCCGTTGATTCCCTAGCAGATTTGGCGGCGCAGCCGGCCTCAAATGTGGCAAGCGAGCAATTAAGTGCTTTGCGCAGAGATAGCCTGGTATTTGCTGCACGCTTTTTGTTTGCGCGCCCGGTGCGCCTAGATACCGTAGATTTGCGATTTGTTTGGGCGCGCTTGAGTGATGTGAATCATTTGCGCGAATCGCATGTTGAGCTAAGCGAACAGTTAGATGCGGTGCATTCGCTGCTTTTGCACGATGATGAAAAGCGTGATGATGCCAGGGATAAACGTGCGCAATATTGGCTAACGCTGATTGGGTTAATGCTAGCGATGATTTCTTTGTTTAGCCTAGTGGATGTCACGCCAGAGAAGCTGCTTGATTTTTGGCGCGCATGGATTTCGGGCTAGCCTATGAACAATTCAGATCGAAATCCAAGTCCATCTCCCTACATTGTGGAAGAGGGCGAAAATAGAGCTATGTATTTTAGCGACGACGCCGTGCAAAGCTCGATGCGCACTGACGATCCATATTTCTTGGATTTGGAATACACCCGCATGATGATGGGGTTTTTGTTGTTTGCGGCAAAGCCAAAGCGCATCGCGATGATTGGCTTGGGCGGTGGCTCGCTCGCGAAGTATTGCCACAAGCATCTGCTTTCGGAAATTCGAATCGCTGAAATAAACCCTTACGTGCTGCATTTGCGCGATGCGTTTGCGATACCGAAAGACAGTTCGCGCTTCAATATCGAGCTTGCGGACGGCGCCGATTTTATCTATCAAAATCGCGACTTTGACGTGATTTTGGTGGATGGCTATGACCGCGAAGGATTGCCAGATGCTTTGTGCTCACCTAGCTTTTATCGCAATTGTCGCCGTGCACTGGTGCCTGGTGGCGTTGCGGTTTTCAATTTGGTGCCATTTTCCCCACGCTACTTGGAGCGCTGTGGCAATATTTTTAGCGCCTTTGGCAATTGCCACTCATTTCAAGATTGGGAAGGGCTAAATAATGTTGTGATCGCCGCAGCCGGATCGCTGCACGCGCAACTATTTAAGGTGCCCGAGCATTGGTCGACTGCGGATGAGTTAAG
>JAYVAQ010000313.1:0-6366 GCA_043750875.1 Rhodanobacteraceae bacterium | reverse complement strand
GTTCCACAACGTCATATATATCGGGCTTTCAGCCCTCAGAATCTTCTCAATCGTACCTGGGGCGTTGCCCCAGGCTGTGATGGTTTGCGCCGTTGGCGCGTAAGTTCAAAATCCCGTCGATTCTTTGTTGGCGGGTTGATTGCCAGTTAATCAAGCCAAAATTTGGATGCAATAATGGCGAATCACACCTTGAACCCATTTGCCCACCGAACCAAGTATTCTCTCGACCAATGGCGCTACCCCCCGGTTTGGTGTCGAAATTGATTCTGCTTCGCAATTTACCCGCTTTTCGCGGAACTCTAACTTCGCAAGGACAAAATACGCATGAGCACCCTGTTGGTTGAAGATGATGGCGCCACACGCGCTTATTTGTTGGATGCGTTGAACCGTATTAGCGCCTTGCAGCCGGTTAATTTTGCCGTCGACGTCGCTAGTGGTATGCGCGCACTTGAGCGCTTTCGGCCGAAACTGTTATTGGTAGATTTAGGTTTGCCCGATGGCGAAGGCACGCAGCTGATCGCGATGGCAGCAAAAATGGAGCCGCGCCCAGAAGTGCTGGTAATTTCCTCGTTGGGCGATGAGTCGCATGTAGTGCGCGCACTGGAAGCGGGTGCGAGTGGCTATTTGCTCAAGGACGAAACTCCCGATGCGATCGGCGTCGCCGCATTGAAAGTGCTAGACGGCGAATCCCCGATTAGTCCCGCGATTGCCGTGCATTTGCTCAAGCGTTTTCGCCCGGTCGCTGCACCGGCGCCACAAGAGCACCCATTAAGTGATCGCGAAGTCGATATTTTAAAGCTGATCGCCAAGGGCTTGCGTCACGACGAAGTCGCCGACACGCTGGGCTTGCGTTACAGCACGGTGGTGAGCTATGTGCGCGACATTTACCGCAAACTCGCCGTGCATTCGCGCACCGAGGCGTTGTTTGAAGCGCGTCAGCTTGGGCTTTTGCGCGAGTAAGTAGAACCAGAACCAACCATGCGCGCGCTGATTGGCCCATTGCTCTTCGTCATTTTCGGCTGGATGTTTGCGCTGCTGGTGCTGCATCCGATGAAAATCACCGGCGCGGAAAATTTGACCACGCTATTTGACGCCGAGGGCGCTCAAGTAACTCTGCCGATCCGCGAAAGCCAGTATTCGGCGCCCTTGTATCGCACCAGCATCAATTCTGATGTCGGTTATTCTGGGCCCCAGGCCATTTATGTAGGTTTTGCCCGTCAGCCCATGCAAATGCGTGCCAACGGCGTACCACTTGAGCGCATCAGCCTGCGCCCTGGCGCTGATGAAATCGGTTTTCGCCAAGCGTTTCTATTTCTCGTGCCCGAGGAAGTTTTGCACGCGGGCGGTAACACGCTGGAATTCGCGCTCAAGCCCGTGCACGTGCAAGATCGACCGGCACAAATGGGCCCGAAGTCCTTAGGGCTGTCAGAAATATGGTTTGGCCCGCGCGATCAGCTGGAGGCGCACTTTCGCACGATTTATGCCTCGCGCGTGACGCTAACGCAAATCACTGCAATTACCGCGCTGTTGATTACCTTATTCGCGGCCTTACTGTGGCTGGCGCGGCCGTCGGAAACGCTGTATGGCTGGTTTTCGCTGGGCGTGGCGTTGTGGATGGTGTATTTGCTGCATTTTGTTTGGTATCGGGCACCGCTGAACGGACATTGCTGGCTGGCGCTAATTCACATCGCCTTGGCCGGTTCGTTATTATGCGTGCAGCGCTTTTGTCGGCAGTTTTTAGCGCAGCCACGCACGCGTCTGGATCGTTTTCTTGGCTACGCGGCGCTGATCATTGGCGTTTGCATGGTCATAATCAGTATCGCGTTTCCAGATACTTTGGCTTACCAGATTTGCTTGAACGGCTTTATGCGCGGTTTGCTGCTGATACTGGGTCTACAAATCGTTTGGACTTTACTGCAAGCAGCCTATATACGTCGGGAGGCGCAGATTTATTGGCTCAGTGCTGCGGCGGTATTGGGCTTGAGCTTGGGGGTTTACGACAGCGCCGTCATTTTGGAGCTTTTGCCGGCATCGAGCACCTTACTTTTTCATTTAGGCGTGCTGCCACTGGTGGTGGTGTTTGGCTATATCTTGCTACAGCGCTTTGTTGCGTTATTGGAAGCTGCGGAAGCACAAAACGCCGCGCTTGATAAGCGCATTCAACAGAAATCCGCCGCACTTGAGCATGAATTTAGCGCGCGTCAAGCGTTGGAGCGCGAACGCATGCTGGTCGATGAGCGCCACCGTTTGGCCACCGATTTACACGATGGCGCGGGCAGTCAACTGGTGTCGTTATTGGCAGCAGTACGCCGAGATGGCATGAGCGCGCAGCAAATGGAGCAAGCGCTTTTGGAAGCGATTGCAGATTTGCGTCTAGTGATGGATTCCATCGACAGCATGGGCAGCGATTTGGCGGAAGCGCTAGGCCAATTTCGCAGCCGCAGCGAGCCGCGATTACGCGCAGCGGGGCTCAGTAGCATTTGGCGTACCTCGACACTGCGCGATGGCTTGAAGCTGTCCCCACGCCGCACGCTCAATATTTTTCGCGCGCTGCAAGAAGCGCTCGTCAATGTGCTCAAGCACGCGGGTGCCACTGAGGTGCAAATTACCGCGCGTGACGCGGGCAGCGTGTTACAAATTTCGGTGCGCGATAACGGCGTGGGTTTAGCGCCTGAATTGATGAACGCAGCCAGCCAAGTCCCGGCAAGTACGCCGGCGCCGAATGGCGGCAACAGTGGACGCACCGGCGGCCGAGGCTTAGCCAACTTAGCCAGCCGCATGAAGTCTTTGGGCGGCTATGCAACCTTTAGCACAGGCCATGTCGATACCGAGCGGCCCGGCTTAAATGTCAGCCTGTACGTGCCCATTCCTGCAGAAAACGAGACTAAATGGTAGCGCTTGCAAGCGGAGTTCAAGCTGACCAAGCCCTCGAAAGCCTTGCTGTGATCATTCCGGTTGGCCCAGGCGATCAGGCATGGCATGCGCTACTGCCCCAGCTGCACTTTTTGCCCGCAGCGGCTGAGATCTGCATTGTTTTTTGCCAACCCAACGCGCTGCCGCTTGAGCTACCGCCACTTTCGGCGAAAATTATTTGCATCCATGCGCCTAAAGGTCGCGCGCGCCAACTCAATGCCGGTGTGGCAGCTACGCACAATGCCGAGCTTTGGTTTGTCCATGCAGATTCCGGCTTGAGCGCAGACACGGCTGCGGCGATTGCGCGCGCAATTAGCGCCACACGCCATAAAAATGCGCTACATTATTTTGACTTGCGCTTCGCCCGGGGCAGTTCCAACAAAATGCGCATTAACGAATTTGGCGTATGGCTGCGCACGCGCGTATTTCGGCTACCCTTTGGCGATCAAGGCTTTTTATTGTCGCGTGCCAATTTTATCCGCCTCGGCGGCTACGACGAAACCCTGCCTAGTGCTGAGGATCACGCCTTGGTTTGGCAAGCACGGCGCGCGGGCATGGGGATTTGCGCGATTGGTGCCAGCTTAAGCACCAGCGCGCGGCGCTATGCGGAATTTGGCTGGGGCAAAACCACCTTAAAGCATTTGCGGCTAACGTGGCAGCAAATGCGTGCTTTTGCCAAACAAACTGCACCTCCGTGAGCCACGCGTCCGCTGGCATTGCTATTTTCGTCAAAACACCGGGGATTTCGCCGCTCAAGACTCGACTTGCCGCAACCGAAGGCGTCGAATACGCGGAAAACTGGTATCGCCTTGCGGCGGCGGCGGTAGCTGACGTCGCTCGGCGCAGTGGCGCTGCGGTTTATTGGGCGGTGGCTGAGCCGCAGGCTATGGACGCGGCGATCTGGCAGGATTTACCGCGCCTTGCGCAAGTGCAAAGGCCGCAAAGTGAATCTGCAACTTTGGGCGCGCGCATGCATTGCGTACATCAGCAACTTTTGGCGCGCCACTCGGCTGCCATTCTTTTGGGTGCCGATACGCCCCATTTAGATGTCAGTGTTTTGCACGCGGTTATCGACTACTTGCTGGATACCAAGCGGCGATGGGCAATCGCTCCGGCGTCCGATGGCGGCTTTTGGCTACACGGCGCCAACAGCGCCGCACCTTTAAGCGCGTGGGAATCGGTGCGGTATAGCGCGTCGGACACCGCCACACAATTAGAGTTCGCAATGCGTGATCAAGGCGAATTGGCACGTTTCAAAAGTGAAACCGATGTCGATACGGCCGATGAACTGTCGGTGTGCGCCAGCGCGCTGGCAAGGCTCGCGCAGCGGACAGATAAGCAGCTGAAGTTGCTGCAATGGATGCGCGAAAAGGGCGGCAATATGGGCCGCCGCACCCTTGAGTATCCACAAACAAACGGCTAAATTTCGCTGTTGGCGCAAAGTTTCTTGATTCCTAAACCGTGGCAAAACCGAACCATTTCATTCAGGCGACGTTGAAGCCATGGCGGGCAAACTTGCGTTGATTAAATTTACTTAACTGCCCAAATTTTTTTACCTAACTGCTCAGTGTCCACCTGCCTTTTGGCATGCGAATACATCGGGCTAATTACTTTTGACCCCCCCTTTAGACTAAGGAATCAAACCATGAATAGCTCGATTCGTATCCTCGCCATTGCACTTACCGTTGTTGGCCTTTCTGCTTGCAAAACCAGACAAACACCTCCGCCGCCGGCTGACCCAGAAAATGTTCCAGCTGCTACAAATGGCACGGAAACTAATGGCAAGACCGACGATGCAAGCATGGATTTCAGCCCAACCGGTCTTGATCGCAACCCATGCCTGATGGCTCGCACTGTTAAGTTTGATTTGGACCGCACCGAAATCAGCGGCGAATTCGACGCAATGATTGGTTGCCACGCGAAGTTCTTGACCATGAATGCTGGTTATAAATTGACCCTCGGCGGCAACGCTGATGAGCGCGGTACCCGCGAATACAACTTGGGCTTGGGCGAGCGTCGTAACAACGCAGTCATGGACGTTTTGAAAGCTAAGGGCGCAAGCGGCAGCCAAATCGAAGGCGTTAGCTACGGTGAAGAGCAACCAACCTGCACCGAAAGCAGCGAATCTTGCTGGGCGAACAACCGTCGCGTTGAATTTACCTACAGCAAGTAATTTGCTCAGGTAAGATGGGTTTAGTTCTACTGTTTAGCTAAAGGAATACCCGCATGAACGTCGTGTCGATTTCGTCACGACCGCTCGTATGGAAGCAAACGGCGGCCCTAGTGGCCGCCGTTTGCGTTTGTGCCAGCGGTTTTCTTAACCCGCAACCGGCTTTTGCGCAATCGCGTTTGAGCTTGGCCGAGCGTGTCACCAAGTTGGAAGTGCAGGCGGGCGCCAGCAACGCGCAAGCGACGCAGTTGGAGTTACTGCAGCGCTTGAACGATCTGCAAACCGAAGTTCAGCAGCTGCGCGCCACTTCCGAGCAGCAAAATTTTGAGCTCGAGCAGCTGAAAAAGCGCGCGCGCGATCAATATTTAGACCTAGATTCCCGCTTGCAAAGCCTATCCGGGCAAGTGCCCAGCACCGGCCAAGTACCGCCTAGTTCTATGAGCGATGCGCCGATTAGCGAGCCAGTCACTGATTCTGGCGCGTTTACCCCGGCCGACAATGAATTACCGCCGAGCGTGCCACCACCAGTCGCTGCAGTCCCTGCGGCGAATGAGCGCGCGGATTACGATGTGGCTTTCGATGCGCTCAAGCGCGGCCAATACGCCGAGGCCAGCAAAAAGTTTGACGGCTTTCTTAAAGTCTATCCGCAGGGTGAATTCGCCGATAACGCCACCTACTGGCTGGGTGAAAGCTACTACGTCACGCAAAAATACCCAATTGCGCTGAAAACCTTTCAGGGTCTGCTCGCCAGCTTCCCACAAAGTAAAAAAGCTCCGGATGCATTGCTAAAAGTCGGCTATTGCTACTACCAATTGGGTGACACCGCGAAAGCGACCACGACACTCAAATCGGTTATGGAGCGCTATCCTGATCAGCCGGTGGCCAAGCTTGCCGAAGGCCGTTTGCGCGCACTGCAGTTGAAGTAATGACGGCCAGCAGTATCGACGCAACGGTGGGCGTAACATCGGAACGAGCGTCAAGCACCCCGATGTTGCGCATCACCGAGATTTTTTACTCGCTTCAAGGCGAGGCTCGCGCCAGCGGCCTGCCAACGGTGTTTGTGCGGCTTACCGGCTGCCCTCTGCGCTGCAGCTATTGCGATAGTGAGTATGCGTTTTACGGCGGTGTGAAAAAATCACTAGACGATGTTTTGACGCAAGTCGCCAATTTTGGCGCGCGCTATGTTTGCGTTACCGGTGGCGAGCCGCTGGCACAAAAAGCCTGTATTCCCTTACTCAAAGCGCTATGCGACGCGGGTTATGAAGTTAGCTTGGAAACCTCAG
>JAYVAQ010000312.1:0-2317 GCA_043750875.1 Rhodanobacteraceae bacterium | reverse complement strand
TTCACCACGATATACATAGCCACCGATTCCAGCCAACCCAAACGGTGGTAAGGCACGTCCGAACACAGCAGCAGGGTCGGTGAACTGCCAGCCCTTCAGGCAATCAACGCCAACTAATGGAGGGTTGGTGGTGGCGAACACAAGGCCTTCTTTGCAAGGCCACCCAAAATTTTGGCCATTCCCGCCAGCCGTCACAATATTAACTTCCTCATAAGAGCTTTCACCGACGTCAACAATATAAATGTCACCCGTAAGACGATCGAAGCTAAAACGATAAGGATTACGCAAGCCTCGAAACCAGATTTCACCGCACTGGCCAGCTATTTTGACAAACGGATTCCCAACAGGAATGGCGTAGTTGATTGAGCCCGACATTCCCGAATTTCCGCAGAATTGCGGGGCAAGCGCGGAATTTTGATTCACGTCGATGCGCAGAAGTTTGCCCAGGAGAGACTCAGTGCTTAACGCTTGTTCTCGCTGCCGTCCATCGCCTATAGCGATATACAGCATGCCATCGGGTCCAAATGCGATATCGCCACCGACATGATATGAAAAGAACGGGGGAGCCAAAAACTCGAAAATTAATTTTTGGCTGCCTTTTTCGACAATGTCAGGATCTTTCAGATCTGCTTTGTACTCAAACACGCGAACACCTACCCCATCCGCCTGGTAGACATAAAGTTTGCGGTTAACTAAAAAATTGGGGTGAAATGCCAAGCCGAGCAAACCTGCTTCCCCGCCAAAGGAGGAGGGTAAGTCTAGAAAATTCTCGGGTTCTAAAACTCGACGTCGAAGAATCCTGACCTTGCCGTTGGTGAATAAAACAAACAAGCGTCCACTTCCATCACGTGCCGATCGAATGGCTACAGCTCGCTCAGACGGAAAGGGTCCAGCAATTTGTAGCGCAGTAAAACTGGCCGGCAATACCGGCGCTGGCGCTGCACCGGTATTGGGAACTACGCAAATCAGGAAAAGAATTAGCACCAAACAAAATTTATGCATTGATGCGCTCTTTCGCTCAAGGTTGAATATCAAAATAAAAGATCGCGGTTTTAGCCGAATCTAAAGCCTAGAAATCACCGCATCCGTAAACTCATTCGTACCCGCCGTACCACCCAGATCACGCGTTAGCCGATCTTTAGCGGCCAAGGTGGCGCGAATCGCAAGACGTAGTCGTTCGGCTTGTTCGGGTAGGGCTAGGTGATCCAGCATTTGCGCTGCCGCCAACAACAGCGCGCTGGGATTGGCGACGCCTTTGCCTGCGATATCCGGTGCCGAGCCGTGTACGGCCTCAAATATCGCGCCGTCGGTGCCGATATTTGCACCTGGTGCCAAACCTAAACCGCCAACTAAACCGGCGCATAAATCCGAAAGGATGTCGCCAAAAAGATTGGTAGTCACAATTACATCAAACTGGTGCGGATTCATCACCAACTGCATGCAGGCGTTATCGACGATCATCTCGTTGCAGACAATTTCCGGGTATTCCAAGGCGATCTCACGCGCGGTTTTCAGAAACAAGCCAGAAGTCGTTTTCATGATGTTGGCTTTGTGCACCACGGTTACTTTTTTGCGCCCAGATTTGCGCGCCAACTCGAACGCGTAGCGGGCAATACGTGCGCAGCCGCGCTTGCTAGTTTGGATTTGTGAAGTCGCGGTTTCGCCGTCGCTGCTCAGAGTTTGCCCTTCGCTGCGATACGCGCCCTCTGTGTTTTCCCGCACGGTGATCAAGTCGATGTTTTCGTAGCGGCTTTTCGTATTTGGAAACGATATGGCCGGGCGCACGTTGGCGTACAAATCAAAGCGGCGACGCAGCTCCACGTTGATTGAGGCGAAGCCCTCACCAATTGGCGTTGCCAGCGGCCCTTTGAGTGCAACGTGGTGCAGTGCGATTTTGTCTAAGGTGGCTTTGGGCAGTAGTTCACCCACTGATTCAAACGCGGTGACGCCTGCCAGCGCAAAGTCATAGCTCAGGCCGCAGTTCATTGCGTCCAATACCCGTAGACAAGCGTCGGTAATTTCCGGGCCGATGCCGTCGCCGCGAATCACACAAATAGTTTTATCCATTGAATTGGTCTCAAATTAACAGTTAAACTTCCAACGCCATCGACATCAAGCTTGTTTTTAACGAACTTGACGCTTGATTTGGATAGGCTTCGCTCGATGTTAGCGATGTTTTAAGTGACAAGCCTGAGTACCCGCAAAACCGGAGATTTACTATGCAACGCTTTATCAATCATGCATTCGCCAAAAAATTGCGTATTAACCAGTTGCTAGCCGTTAGCGCTATCGCGATCAGCGCGCAGGTCGGCGCGAT
>JAYVAQ010000311.1:0-5339 GCA_043750875.1 Rhodanobacteraceae bacterium | reverse complement strand
TTTGGGGTGGGGATGGGCGGAGGCTTACCAAGGTTTCAACTAAATCAGCGGTTTTCAGCGCAGTGACCAGCGTCGAAAAATCGGGATTTCCAACGGCTATATCGACAATGGTGCCTGCGGTGGTGGCATGTTTGGCGTGTTCGCTGGCCATGTGGTGTTCGGCAAATGCCAAGGGTGCTGCGCAAAGCAAAGTGCTGAGGGCGAGGGCAAAAAGTTTCATAATAAGTCCTGATTTGGGATAGAGGAGGTGGCGGTCATTGACAGCCTGCCTACCATGCCCGCATCAGTTTGAAGGGAGCGTCAGCGCGGTGTGTGGACGCGTTTCATCTAGTTGAAGTCTTAACACACATTTGTCAAAAGCCCGTGTTCGCCAGATATTTTGAAAGCGAGCTTTCGATTGGTTCAAATCGACATGATTTCAAATAAAACTTATTTCGCCGTAACCCGCGCCGAAACGCGGCGGTTTTTCTGGCGACCTTCCTCGGTTGCATTGTCCGCCACCGGATGTTCTGGCCCGTAGCCCTCTGCTTTCAAACGTGCCGCGTTGACGCCCATGGCAGCGATTGCATTGAGCACCGAATCGGCGCGGTCTGCGGAAAGTTTGAGATTCTCTGCGGCTTCCCCAGAGTTATCGGTGTAACCGCCTATTTTCAGCTGGACGTTCGGAAACGCTTTTAAGATCGCGGCAATATTGCCGATTTGTGCGCTAGATTCCGCCCGCATGCTTGCGGTGTCGCTATCAAACAAGATTCGGTCTAATTCAAACCAAGTTTCCTTGTCCACGACTTGTGTTGCATCTTCGATAAAACCTAATAGCTTTGCGTCTGCGCCATCGCTAGTCATACTGATCGTCACGTTATCAGGCATTGTGCGACTAATTAATCCATTTGAATCAGGCGCTTGAGTTAAATCGGTGGCCTCGAGTGGTGCTGGTGTGTCAATGCCATTAGATATTTCAGCTTTAGATATCTCAGCTGGCGTTTCCGACCGCGCGTTGGTAGTCGGTTGCGCCTGTGTGGCCGGTTGGGTCGTATTGAGTGCGGGCGCGGGCTCAGCCTTAAAAAACCACCATATTCCGAAACCCATCAGCGCCAGAAGTGGAATTAGCCAAAGCGGAAATCCTGCCGATTTGGGCTCTATGCGGCTATTGGCGCTGAAACTTGATGCAGCGGTGGCTGCACCGGCACCGCTTAAACCCGCAGCTGCGCCAATGCTGCCGGGAATCGTTGCGATTAGCGCGCTTTTCTGGCTTGCTAAAAGCGCCATCAGTGCGTTCGAACTGCCCGCTGCTTTGCTTTGTGTATTTAATAACGCCAACGTTACTGGGGCACTTGCACCCAATAATTTCCCGACCGAGCCTATCCCGATGCCAGCATGCTGCGAAATCGCTTGGCCGAGTGCCTGTTGTTTGTCGCCAAAGAGCGAACTGAGCAGCTTTGCACCCAGTTCACCTGTTGCGCTGCTGGCATTATCGACATTGAAAACGCCAGTGACGTCTTTCAATAACTCGGCTGCGTTTAGGCTAGGGCTGGCCAGCATTTCGCTCAACGAATCGGCAAATCCGCGGTTGTCGCCTTTGCTTGCGATTGCGCCAATGACGGTTGGGAATATCGCGGACAACGCTTTGCTGATACCTGATTCCGATTCACCTAACCAGGCGGCGGCTTTTTGCATGAGCGCCTGTGTTAGATGCGTTTTGACTAATTCCATGAAATTCATATTGATTCTCGGGTGTTTGTGGGGCGGTGCCACCTCGAAAGGCGGCTAGCGGCGCAGATTTAGCGCGCGTAAACCTGATCGTGGTCCAGATAAACCTCGACTTTCGTCAAACTCTGGCCACGACAAGGGCCGCCGATACATTCGCCATTTTCCGGCTTAAAAGAAGCCCCATGCGCGGCGCACACTAGCTGGCCTAGGCTCAACAAAAACCGGCCAGGTGCCCAATTCAGCGCACGCCCAGCATGCGGGCAGATGTTTTGATACACATAAACCTGTGCACCATAGCGAATCGCTACCAGCGAATCGCCGGCATGCTCAAGCTCAATCGCACCGCCGTCCGGAATGTCATGCAGCGCGCACAACGGTGCTGTGGCATTGATATGACGCACGTCGGGCGATGCGGCTGACACTGGGATAGGTTTGAAACAATCGTTCAATCCAGCACTACCAGTGTCACGACAATATTGCCGCGGGTAGCGACCGAATACGGGCAGACGTCATGCGCTGCGGCGACCAGAGCTTCGGCATCGCTGCGGCTTAGCTCGGGAATGCGCACATTTAGAGTGACCGCCAAGCCCAAACCGCCCGCTTCTTTTAAGCCAATCGAGACATCGGCATTCACTTCTACATGCGCGATGGGGCGTTTTTGCAACTTTGCTACGTGAGCAACAGCGCCGCCAAAGCAGGCTGAATAGCCACAGGCAAACAGCTGTTCGGGGTTCGTAGCACCCTCTTTGCCTAAACCACCCATACTTTTTGGCATTGATAATGCTAAGTCGATCACGCCGTCACTCGATTTGGTGTGGCCATCACGGCCTTCGCTAGAACTAGCGTGCGCGGTGTAGAGAATTTTCATAGCAACTCCGACAAAAAATGGGGGATCTAAAGGATAAACGCACCGAGTTCACAACGCCAACTCGCTTGCACGCACTAAACGCCGACGGGATCGCTCTTGGACAAATCAATGCCAAAAATTTTCGCCGCTTTCGCCACGTCCGCCGCCTTCATTTGCCCAGTGCGGAACAGCGCCTCAATGGCTGCGTGGGCGATGTAATTGCGATCAACCTCGAAGAATTTACGCAGTTGTGCGCGCGTGTCGGAACGCCCGAAACCATCGGTGCCGAGCACGGTGTAATGCACACCAGCTGGAATAAATGCGCGTACTTGATCGGCGTATGCACGTACGTAGTCGGTGGCAGCAATCACCGGGCCCACGCGGCCTTTTAGTTGGGTGGTGAACCACGGCGTTTGCGGGGTTTTAGCTTCCGGGTTCAGGCGATTAAAGCGTTCGCAAGCGTGGCCATCACGGCGAAGCTCGTTGAAGCTGGTGCAGGAATGGATATCGGCTTTCACGCCGAATTCTTTGTCCAGCAACTCTGCTGCGGCGATAACTTCACGCAAAATTGTGCCGCTGCCCAAAAGCTGAACCCGCAGCTCTGACTTTTTCGCTTTGCCTGCGTCTTGCAGCAAATACATGCCTTTGATAATTCCGGCTTCGCAACCCTCGGGCATCGCCGGGTGGCGGTAGTTTTCGTTCATGACGGTGATGTAATAGAACACGTCTTCCTGTTCTTGCATCATGCGCCGGGTGCCGTCTTGCATGATTACCGCGACTTCATGGGCAAAGGTAGGATCGTAACTAACGCAATTTGGAATAGCGCCAGCTAACAGGTGTGAATGGCCATCTTCGTGCTGTAAGCCTTCGCCATTAAGGGTAGTGCGGCCTGCGGTGGCACCCAATAAGAAACCGCGCGCACGTTGATCACCCGCCGCCCAGGCCAAATCGCCAATGCGTTGCATGCCAAACATGGAATAGAAAATATAAAACGGCAGCATTGCCACGCCATTGTTGGCGTAGCTGGTGGCGGCAGCGATCCAGCTGGAGAACGCGCCAGCCTCGGTTATACCTTCTTGCAATACTTGCCCAGCTGTATCTTCGCGGTAATAGCTCAGTTGGTCGGCGTCCACTGGCTTGTACAACTGCCCAAACGGCGCATAGATGCCAATCTGGCGAAACATGCCTTCCATACCGAAGGTGCGGGCTTCATCGCAGATAATAGGTACGATTTTCGGCGCTAACGCTTTGTCGCGCAGGAACAAATTCAGGCTGCGCACAAACGCCATTGTGGTCGAAATTTCGCGATCCGCGCTGCCATCAGTGATTTGCTTCAGGGCAGACAGGGGAGGTGCGGCGACATTGTCAGCGGTCGCGATGCGCTTGGGTAAATGCCCGCCCAGTGCCGCGCGACGTGCGTTGAGATATTGGATTTCAGGCGAATCTGCACCCGGGTGGTAGTACGGCACTTCGTCTAGTTGATCATCGGTGACTGGAATATTGAAACGATCCCGGAACGCGCGAATCGAATCGGTGTCCATTTTCTTTTGCTGATGCGTAATATTTTGACTTTCACCGGCTTGGCCCATGCCATAACCTTTGACGGTTTTTGCCAAAATGACGGTGGGTTGACCCTTATTGCCGTGCGCAGCGGCATAGGCAGCATAGACTTTATGTGGATCGTGGCCGCCGCGATTCAGGCGTGCGATGTCTTCGTCAGAAATGCTCGCGACTAAATCACGGGTTTCCGGGTATTTATTAAAGAAATGCTCACGCGTGTAGGCGCCGCCAAAAGCTTTGAAGTTTTGATACTCGCCGTCCAGCGTTTCTTCCATTAGCTTGCGCAACACGCCTTTGCTGTCGCGCGCCAACAAGCCGTCCCATAAGCTGCCCCAAAGTAGCTTGATCACGCCCCAGCCAGCACCACGAAACACGCCTTCAAGCTCTTGAATGATTTTGCCATTGCCGCGCACCGGTCCATCCAAACGCTGCAAATTGCAATTGACGACAAACACCAAATTGTCCAAACCTTCGCGGCCCGCAAGCGAAATTGCTCCTAAGGATTCTGGCTCGTCGGACTCGCCATCGCCCATAAAGCACCAGACTTTCCGGTCGGACACTGGGATCAGATTGCGGTGTTCCAAATACTTTAAAAAGCGCGCTTGATAAATTGCCATGATGGGACCTAAGCCCATCGACACGGTTGGCAGCTGCCAAAAATCCGGCATTAGCCAGGGGTGCGGATAGCTAGACAAGCCTTTGCCGTCGACCTCGTTACGATAGCCGTCGAGCTGCGCCGCGCTAATACGCCCTTCCAAAAACGCACGTGCGTAAATTCCTGGTGCACAGTGGCCCTGGATGTAAAGCAAATCGCCCAAGTGATCTGCAGAGCGCGCACGCCAAAAATGGTTGAAGCCGACGTCGTACAAAGTGGCGGCAGATGCAAATGAGGCAATATGCCCACCGACTTCGCCCGGTTTGCGATTCGCTCGTACCACTGTCGCAAGTGCGTTCCAACGGGTGTAGGCGCGCAGCTTCCACTCAATCGCGGCGTCGCCACTGGATTTTTGTTCCAGGTGCGCAGGAATGGTGTTGATGTAAGCGGTGGTGTATTTAAACGGCAAATGCCCGCCTGCCAGACGGGTGGCCTCGATCATGCGTTCTAGCAAAAAATGCGCACGATCAGTGCCGTCGCTGCCGATGACGGCGGCAAGTGCATCCAGCCATTCCTGCGTTTCCGTCGGGTCTAGATCGTTTTTGGTTAGATCGGTTTTGGCGTCCATAG
>JAYVAQ010000310.1:0-6414 GCA_043750875.1 Rhodanobacteraceae bacterium | reverse complement strand
CGCTATCGAACTGTTGGACGCCTTACACGAACTAGATCGGAGCGTAGTTGAATGGCAACGAACCCTTGCTACCGCCAAATCGAATCTGGGTTGGGTGTGCTTCGCTTCGGGAGAGTACACAGAAGCCCAAAGCGCCATTGGTAGTGCAATAAAGTTATTTAGCACGCCCACAACGAGCGAAATTTCATCAAAAGATTGGCGGCGAGGTGCAGCCACCGCCTACGCGCGCGCTGCTGAACTTGCTTTGGCAAATGGAAACCGAAAAGACTCAGAAACGTATGCGAGCCATGCGACAAAAGAGTTCCAACAGTTATTGACAATCGATGCAGATGATCGCAAGAGTGCCATCGCATTTGCATTACTCTTGCTAAAAAATGAAGAGGCCGATTTCGAACTTTATCGACAATCGCAGGCTTTACTTATGCCGCTAGCGATAAAGCAAACCGATGCCGAAGTACTCGATGTATTGGTTCGGGCGCATATTTTATTGCGTGAATTTAGCGCCGCCGATACACTGCGGTCACAATTGGATGCCATGGGCTATAAGCATCCTAACTATCTGGCCTTTTTGGCCCTACACCGCCAAGGAAAAGCACCATGAGCACGATTCCCACCACAGTTACCATTTCTGATAAGGGTGTTTATAGTTACAAACCGTCCAGTGTCACGGTGACTGAGCCCAATACTACCCTGCTCTATCAGTTGGACAGTGCTACTGCTGAGCTATGGGAAATCGTTGGATTGACCAATACCGATACTCAAGATCAGCTCAGCGGCGAATCCAAAGCGCCAAGCGGAAATAGCATTTCAATATTGGATGCAAATACTAAATCAGAAACTTTTAGTATCACTGTTGTTGCACAACATCGCAGCCAGCGCGAGCGCATTTTACGTATTGATCCCGAAGTCGAAAACGTTCCGACCTAATTTTTTGTCGCGAAAACCACGTTCCAATCCTAGGAATCCAATCCTAGGAATCCAATCCTAGGAATCCAATCCAACCTAGGAAAATATTAATGTTGAAGCAAACTTTAATCGCACTGTCGTTCGTCGCATTGACACCGTTGGTGTTCGCGCAAAATACCGAGAAGAAAGTTGTCACTTCGTATTTGTCGGTCGAATATCAGGGCAATGCGAAAGGCTTCCCAGAAACACCTCAAGGCGCGTACACCTGCGCATTCGACAAATCCAGCTATACGTTAAACGAAGCGGGCTTGGTCACAGTGCAAATGCTCAACAGTACCGACGCACGCTTTGAAATTGTTTCGCTAAGCATTGCGAACGACACAAAATCTGAGTACGTACAGCGTTCCGTTACTTCGCGCAGCGCCAGTTTTTACGGCGCGAATTTGAGCAAGCAAACGATCTATTTCACCGTGTTTGTGCGCGATTTGGTGAATGGTCAGATTGTGGCGTGTGATCCCGAAGTTACCAACGAACCAGACTGATCCTGTTTGACTAAGCAAACGCCACCGCTAAAGAGATTTAGCGGTGGCGTTTTGGTTTGTAGACCACGCAAATTAACTATGCCGAATCTCTTGCAGCATCGCGTCGCGCAAAATTGTGTTGATGCGGGTGTGATAGCCCTTGCCTTTGGACTTCAACCACATCAGCACATCCGCATCCACGCGCACCGTCGTCGATTGTTTGATCGGCTTATAAAATGGATTGCGAATTGCCTGCTGCCAAAATGCCTCGGACAGCGGCGGTATTTCGCTGGTATCGATCTGACTGTCGGGCAGCGCAGACAAAGCAGCAAGTTCCGCGCGCTGCGCTTGTGACAACGGCGGCAGCTGCGCTAGGTCTAATTCATATTTGAAGATTTCAGTGTTGCTGTTCATAGCGTTTGCGTTCCTTAGGTTCTGCTTTGCGGGCAGAAATGATGCGAATGACTTCTGCTCCGGCTCCCTCCGTCACCGTATGCGCCACCAAAATTACGCAGTGCCCATGAAGCATGCCGATGCTTTGCCAGCGCCATTCACCGTTTTCTATTCGGTCTTGTTGCGTGTATAGAAATGGATCTGCAAAGATGCGAATTGCAGTTTCAAAACGAATGCGATGCTTCGCAAAATTGCTTGCGGCTTTAAGTGCGGCCCATTCAAATTTTTGACTCATACAATTATGTTACTACAAATACGATATTTCTGAGATTTTTCTGCTTATGCGGCGGCGTTTTGGTTTGTGGCATTACTTCACCCGATCCGTAGCCAACCCCATCCTTACCCAATAAAGTGCCACCAGCAGCCCAAGCGCCAGCAAAATCGAAAGCCATTCATTGCGCTTCAGGGTGGATAACACCATCAGCATCGCCGCCACGCTAATTGCGGGGATTACCCAGGTGCCGCCGGGGTAACGGCGCGCCGCTGTAGCTGCCATGCGGCGCAAGCGACGCCAACGTAAATCAGGCAGTTCGCACCGCCACTGACCAGCACTAAAAACTCAAAATTGCCGGCGCAAGCCAAAGTACAGGCAATCGTGGCGTGCGCAACAATCGCCCAGTGCGGCACACCTCGGCTAGAAATCGCGCCAATAGCGCTCGGTAAAAAACCGTCCCGCCCCAAGGCATAAGCCACGCGCGCGGAGCCTAATAAATTGCCCATCATAAAGCCGGTCATGGAAATCGCGGCGGTGATCAGAATCAAGGTTTTTCCTGGCCCCCAGAGCGTGCCAGCGGCGCTTGCCACCGCAGTTTTATCACTCGCCAATGCGCTGCCTAAACTGGCCTGACACACGACTTGGATCGCCAAATACAAAATGATCACAAGCAAAGTCGCCGCCAGCGCCGCACGCGGTACATCGCGTGCGGGATCGCGCACCTCGCCACTGGGAATAAGCGCGGTTTCAATGCCGGAGTAGGCAAAAATTACCGCCACCATCGAGGTGCCGAGCGCTGCGAAAGATGGGATCGCAAACCATTGGATTTGCCCTAGATCAACAAAAAACAGCCCAACTGCGGCCATGATGATCAACGGCGTCAATTTCAAAGCCGCAAACGCCACCAAAACTCGCCCGCCCATCGCCACGCCAAATAAATTCAATGACGCCAAAGCGCTGTAAAGAACTAGAAATGCCGCGATGCGCGTGCCGCCGCCCGCCACCTCGGGAACAACCAATGCCAGCAAGTCCATCAACGCTGCGGCAATGCCGGCACTGGAGGCCAAATTGCAAATCCACATCAATGCGCCCGCGATAAAGCCAGGCTGTGCGCCGAACGCGGCACTTAAATAGCTATACGGCCCGCCCGTTGATGCCACGCGCGAACCCACCGCGGCAAAACACAGCGTGATCGGCAGCATCAACATTGCACCCAACAAAAACGCTGTGGGTGAGGCGGCACCCAAACTATCAGACAGCTGTGCCGGTAGCCGAAAAATCCCACCACCTACAATCACATTGACCACTGCAGCCGTCAGCATCACCGGCCCAAGCGCTTTGACGAAGCGCTGATCCTGCAGCACGTTCGACATCAGCGGTAAATCCCGCCGCCACCCACGGTTTTCCAGCGCGGATCGCTGCCGGTGGTCACTTTTCCCGCCTTCTTATCCCACAGCACGATTTGCATATTGCCCCAGGTGCGCTCATTCGGCGAAACCACAAAGCCACGCTTTTGTAGCGCGGTGATTTCCGCTTCACTCAATGCGCCGGGTTCGGCAGAAATTGCATCAGGCAAATATTGGTGATGAATGCGCGGTGCTGCGGTGACAGCTTGTGCGTCCGCACCGCCAATTAACTCCAGCGCGCCCAACAGCACCATCGTAATAATGCGACTGCCGCCGGGCGAACCAAGAACCGCGACGCGATCCCCGCCGAGCATAAAGGTCGGCGTCATCGATGACAGCGGGCGCTTGCCCGGCGCAATCGCATTCGCATCATCACCGACCAAGCCAAATGCATTCGGCACGCCTGGCTTGACGGAAAAATCGTCCATTTCGTTGTTCAAAAGAAAGCCGGTGCCGGGTGCGACAAACGCGTTGCCAAAGGGCAAATTCACTGTTTGCGTCCACGCGACCATCTGCCCATCTTTGTCGATAATGGAAAAGTGCGTGGTATCGGTGCCTTGGGCCGCCATGCTGATGCCCGGCAACATATCGCTGGGCGTGGCTTTGTCGGGATTGATCGACGCGCGTAAACCCGCCGCGTAGTCCTTACTCATCAGCAAGCGCACCGGCACCTCGGTAAAATCCGGATCGCCCATATAAATTGCGCGGTCGCGATAGGAGCGGCGCATCGCTTCCACCAACAGGTGCGTACGTTGAATTTTATCCTGCTTACTAAAATCAAAACCCGCCAAAATATTGAAAATGCTGGCCAGTGCAGTGCCGCCTGAGGAAGGAGGCGGTGCGGTGATGAACTGATAATTGGCGTAGTCAAATTGCAAAGGCGCGCGCTCTACCACTTGGTAATTCGCCAAATCTTGCACGCTCCAAATGCCGCCTGCCGCGCGCACGCCAGCTACTAGCTTTTCCGCAAATGGCCCGTTATAAAATTTTGCGGCATTGCTGTCCGCAATTAGGCGCAAGGTGCGCGCCAGATCCGGTTGTTTAAACGTGCTGCCTAAGGCAATCGCTTTGCCGCCGCGCAAAAACTGGCTTGCAGACGCTGGATATTTCGCTAAGGTTTCAACGCGAAAGCCCTGCATGGCAAAGTTTTTATCGCCCCAGGCATAGCCTTTTTCCGCCAAGCGAATCGCTGGTGCCAGCGTTTGTTTCAAAGTCAAACGGCCGTAACGGATCTGCACATGCGCCAGCGCCGCTGCCAGGCCCGGAATTGCTGCAGCCAATGGGCCGTTGACGCTTAAATCGCGATTCGGCTCACCCTTCGCGTTTAGATACATATCCCGCGTCGCCGCCAGCGGCGCTTTTTCGCGTGCATCTACAAATACCGCGCGTTTGTCTTCGGGTTTATCAGGGAAATACAGCAGCGCAAACGCACCGCCGCCTAGGCCTGAGCTTTCCGGCTCAACCACGCTGAGCGCGGCAGAAACTGCGACCGCAGCATCAAAGGCGTTTCCGCCCGCTTTCAGCACTTCTAAACCGGCCGCAGTGGCGAGCTTATTGGCGCTGGCAATGGCCGCTTCCGGTGGTTTCGCCGGTGCGGCGATAACGGCGGTTGCAATTAGAAAAAAGCCCGTAAAAAACAAAGGTCGAATCATTTAAATATCCAGCAGGGTTTGAATTAATTGCAAACTAGTTGCCATTAACACTTTGAAGAAACATCGTTTCAGCTTCGCAATTTTTTCGCCTTCGGCGGATTGCTACGCTACCAACAAAACAAGTCTACAGCCCGTTTATATTTAAGGCACCCCAGCGGCACGAATTTGCCGGTAGTCTTTCAAATTGCCCGCTTTTAGATATGCGATTAGCGCGTCGCGGTCTAAACCGGCGCTGGCGACAACCGGTTTGCCGATCAATTGCGTTTGCCCGCTGCCACCGCTGGCTAGAAAATTATTGATTGCCACGCGCAGTCGATCGGTTGGCAAAATTGGCTTGCCATTCAAGCGCATTGAAGTTGCGATCACGCGTTGACCGGGTGCAGCGCTGCTGCTGATGCTGTAGCGCAATGAATCCGAAGCCGTCACGTGATCGCTGCCATCCAGCGGTTGCTCCAACACTTCCTTCAACTCAGCACCGCTCAGCTCAAGCACCTGAATTTCATTGCCAAACGGGTGCACGCTGTAAATATCGCCGTAAACAATCGGGATTGCGCCGGTGCTGTTATTTGCGCTGGGCGGTAAATCCGTACGCACGCCGCCTTGGTTCACCAGCGCGATCACTGCGCTGCCGGTGTCTGGCCCTTGTGCGGCCGCAAGTTGCGCATCGCTAATCAGGCGTGCCAACTCGGATTCACCGACGTCATCTTGGCTGCGGGTAATCGCTCCGCTGTTGAGCTGTCCAGCCGGCTGCTGCGCGACTGCATTCGTTGCAGTTTGCGCCGCCGCGACCAAGGCCTGGAGCTTAGGGTCTGGCGCGATGGCAGCACTGTCAATGAGTACATGATTTGCCGCTTTGCTAATAATTTCGCCACTGGCCCGATCAATGCTGAGCTGCACTTGGGTCAGGACGTGGCCAAAAGACGCACCTTGAGTCAGCAGCTTCGTGCCCAAATTGCAGACATAGGCACGGTGCGAATGCGCGCTCAAAATGACGTCAACTTCAGCATCAAGCGCATTGCCCAGCGTCAATATTGGCCCACGGATGCCGCCACAGGTCGCGGAATCGACTTTATCGTCGAATACGCCGCCCAAATGCACCATCACCACGATGCTGCGTATGCCCTGCGCCTTCAGCTTGAGCACTTCCTCGTTGATGCTTTTTGCTTCATCGGCAAAGCGCAGCCCCTCTACATTTTTTGCCAACGTGATGCTGGGGGTGTCGGTCAAGTCCGCACCAATAAAGCCTACGCGCACGCCTTCAA
>JAYVAQ010000309.1:0-4387 GCA_043750875.1 Rhodanobacteraceae bacterium | reverse complement strand
ACCTGAAATTCCGGAGTTACTGCATGCTTGAGTGGCAAACTGACGCTTTCGACCGTAACGTCTTGCCGACGCAAGACTTGGGTGCTTATCGACTGAACGGTTTGATTGCAGCCGATTTGAACTCCGCTGATCAAGGAATTCCACGTTTGGCGCTGCACGGCTGGCTCGATAATGCCGCCAGTATGACCGGGCTTTTGCGCGCCTTGCATGCGGTTCATCCGGCCCCGTCGCTTGCCTTGGACTTCCCCGGCCACGGTTTAAGCAGCCACACCGCGCCGTTTCATCACGCGCCGTTTGTGGACTATTTGGACGCGGTGCTGGCGGTTTTGGACGCACAAAATTGGCCCCAGGTCGATCTAATCGGGCACTCCATGGGCGGCGGCGTCGCCACGCTGTTTGCCGCCGCGTTCCCGGAAAAAGTGCATCGCTTAGTGCTATTGGACTCCATTGGCCCGCTTTCCGCTGCGCCGACTACGTTTAGTAGCGATATGCGCCGGGGTTTATTGGCACGGCGTGCGCCAAAGAAACCGGCACCCACTTACCCAGATCAGCAAAGCGCACTCGCCGCCCGTACCGGCGCGATTGGCATTACCGAAGCGCAGGCCGCGCCTATAGTCGAACGTGGCCTAGTGCAAAGTAGCGACGGGCTTTGGCGCTGGCGCAGCGATGCGCGCCTAACGCAGCCATCGCCCACGCGCTTTAGCGAGGCGCAGGTGCTCAATGCCATCAGCGAAATTCGTGCACCAACGCTTGTGGTGCTAGCCGAACCGCGTGCCAGCTTTTTCGAGGCTGCCACCGTAGCAGGACGCTTAGCCGCGTTTAAGAATGCCGACGTCCTCAATGTAGAAGGCAATCATCATTTGCATGTGCTGCCGGACGCAGCCTTGGTTGAAAGGGTGGCGGGGTTTTTGGGCTAACGACTTTACTGGTGTTTAAGAGCTTGATCGGCAGCCCGTCACGGCAGTGGGCCAATCTTGGAGATCCAAGGGCGCTTGCCAGTAATTCCACCGTAGATGGAATTTGCGCCAAGCGCACAAAGAACGCCACCACCGATGTAGTGCAAAGCCGCTGATGTCTCTGCCAAAAGCACAGAGTAGATCCCTATGCTGAGCAGAAAGAAAGCAAAGACCACGACGAACGCGCGTTCCCAATTCTTCATGCACCCCTCCAAACCATGGCAGCGGCTAAACTTTGAATACAGCCGGCATGCGGCTTGAAATTTGATGATAGCTGTACTGGTCAATTTTGACTGGCAGCACGGAGGGTAAATATCAATGGCGCTAACGCTGCGGCTGATTACACAACTTAACTGCACAGTGGCAACGAAGTTTTCTGAAAGTTAAGGCTAAGCATCGCGCAAACAACAAAAATTGGCAAAGCGCGCCAGCGTACCGAACGCTGCACTAGAACGGCCTAACTTTGCTGCACCGACACCGCACAATCCGTGCGGTGCGATGTTTAAAAGAGGTAATTGATGGATAAGCCATACGATGCAAACGCCACGACGCGCGTTGATTTAAGCACGCCAGTTACGACCGTGGGTGGTTCAAAATTGGTCACCGGTGTATTTCGTGACCGTGCTAGCGCCGAGCGCGCTTACAATGTTGTGACCGGGCGTGGCTACACAACCAGCGACGTCAATGTCGTGATGTCCGACGCCACGCGTAAGCTGCACTTCGCTGCCAATGGCGCGGAAACAGAGCTTGGTAATCGTGCCTCGGAAGGTGCAGGTGTGGGCGGTGTGATTGGCGCAGGTATTGGTGCAGTGGCTGCAGCGTTCGCGGCCATTGGCACTTCATTAATCGTGCCGGGCCTGGGCCTTGTGATTGCGGGGCCTATTGCCGCTGCTTTGGCAGGCGTGGGTGCGGGTGGTTTGGCGGGCGGCCTAGTCGGCGCGCTAGTCGGTTGGGGCATGCCGGAAGAGCGGCTCAAATACTATCAAGATGCTGTTGAAGGCGGCGGTATCTTGATCGGCGTCACGCCACGCAATGAAGAAGATGCAATTCATTTTGAGTCCGCATGGAAAGATAATCGCGGCGAGTACGTTTATCGCTAGAGTTTTTCTTTAGCCCAGTCCACGCGGGCTAAAAACTAAAAACCCCTGGTAGTTAGCCAGGGGTTTTTGCGTTCTAAAAACACAGATTCAAAAAATTAGTTGTTAAAACAGTGGTTGAAACGCATTTCGATACACGTAGCTGGCAATTTTGCGGCCTTGGTCGATGCCTGTGGTTTTATCGAAGGCCCAATGGATACCAAGATAAATGCGGCTCTGCCCATTTTCCTCTTCGGCCTGCGATAGGCTGGCAAAGCTGCGCGGATGGAGCGAACGCACGTTGCCGGTATTGTCTAAAGTCTGGCCGTTGTATTCGTCAGACACAAAGGTAAAAGCAATATTATCGCGCCGGTAAAACAAGCGCAGCGTTTGGAATAAAGCGCCGCCGAAAGTTGCATGGCCTGAAGGGTACGCTGGAAACGGCGGAGTAAAATTTGGCCCCATCAAGTTACTTGCCGGCGCGCCCAAAGGTTTGAAAGCAGCATCACCCTGAGTGGCGGGATTTCCATCACCGGCGCCTGTTGGGCCAGTACCGACATCAGCTTCGCGTATCCCGGTAATTGGCCGCCAGGTTTCATAATAAAATTTTGACTCCCAACTGGCGATGCCAGCGTCTGCCATGGAAGTGTTCACCAACGCTAACAAACGCGCCAGTTCAAGATCGCTGGTGCGCATTTGATCGGCGATGTGCAGCGCAATTTGATTGTACATACGCGGCGGCGCACACAGGCTTGGGGTGCCATCATAGGCCCAATAAATACCGATCTCAGTTTGTTCTGCAGTGCGCGTCGTGGGTGTGGTGATGCCATCGCCGCCGAGCGCTTTCACCTCATTGAACGCAGCAGCATACTCAGGACTGTTTAGTGCCGGTGGCGGTAGGATTCGAAATTGCGTTGCGTTTTTAATAACGAACGGCTTAACTTCTTGCCAACGCGCACCCATGGCAAGTGGCACCAAACTAATTGGATCTTGGCGCCAAAAACCGGCGCCGGTCTGATTGATAAAATCGACACCGACGCGCATTTCGGCATGGGCCGAACCATCATTCCCGCGCTGGGCCAAAATCGCTGCTGCGGCCTGCAGGCCCACTTCAATGCCGCGTTGTTTTTGCCAACCCGCACGAATGTTGCTCAAACTAGACTGCAACGCTAGATCAAATCGCGGTTTCTGTGAAGGGAACAAAGCCGTCAAACTTGTATGCGCCGCTTGTGCAACTGCGGCTTCAATTGATGTGCCTGGAAATGCAAACGGAATTCGGCTAAAGCTGCGGTAGCGCGGCATGATCGCATTGACTGCATCAAACATCGCGATGTGTACGATCGCCATGGCCCGGCTGGCACGTGCGGGGCCAAGTTGTTCGCCAAACACGCGGGTTTCGCCCGGTGCTGGCGCTTTGTGGTCGATGCCGCTCGCGTCTATTGCGATTTGATTCCAGCGCCGCAAACTGGAAATTCGCAGAAACTGTTTCGCGGCAACGGCATCAACTTCGACAGGCTTTATTGCACTGTAAAGCGGGCCCCAAGCGTCTTGCACGGAAGGGGTTTGCGTGCTTTCCGCTGCGGCGTCAGCAGTCAGCCCAGCGGCGTCAGCAGCCAGCCCTAGTAAACAAGCCAGAATCAAAATAGCGCTTCGGTGCATAATTTTCAGGTGCCGTCTTCACGTTTAGAAACTTGAGAATGGCGGCAAATCAAGAAATATGCCAGTGTAAAATGTGTAGCGCGCGTGAAGAATTTTGGTTTGTGCGCAAGCTGTCGCACTAGACAGCGAGTGCGTGCTCGCGAAAATGCAACGTCATTGTTCGCCGACGCCACGGGTATGGTTAAAAGTCTAACTAAATAGCAAACCGGAGCAGAAATTGCGCGTAAAAACATCCGCATAGCGCCGCTTCCCGTCTGCGCTTATCCTTAGACGCAATATTATCGTACGGCAGCCAAATGATTTCCGAAATAATCCAGTACTACAGCGATTTTACAAGCGCCTGCGCCATGCTTCCGATGTGGTTTTGGATCGTCTGCGTGACGATTTTGGGTTTGCTGGTGGGTAGTTTTCTTAATGTGGTAATCCTTCGGCTACCGCCACGCATGATGTTTGAGTGGCGCACAGAAGCAGCCAGCATTTTAGAAGGCGAGCTCAAAGCGGATTTTGCCTTGGGCACCGCACCGCCATCTTTGGTGTTTGAGCGCTCTCAGTGTCCAAAATGCGGTTTTCAGCTGAAAGCTTGGCACAACGTACCGCTGCTGAGCTACTTGGCGCTGGGCGGCAAATGTTCCAGCTGCAAAACTAAAATTTCGATGCAGTATCCATTTGTAGAAGCGCTGACCAGTGTCGCCTCCT
>JAYVAQ010000308.1:0-5533 GCA_043750875.1 Rhodanobacteraceae bacterium | reverse complement strand
TACACACCGGCATCATTAGCGGCAATGGCAGTGCTTTGACCGTGCAAGGGGACGGGATCCAAATTTTTGGTGGGAACAATTCCTACAACGCGGCGACCGATGTGATAGGCAACGTGATTTTGGAATTGCGTGGTTTGAATAACTCGACATTGCGAATGGGTGACAATGCCGTGCTACGCAGCGACGCGGCCGCCAAGGCGGGCGCGATAGTGCCGCGCGCGGGCGCGGTGAACGCGCGCATTCGGCCTGGTTCGGCAGGTGGCTTCGGGCGCTTAGATGCCGTGAATTCTGCCGGTTTGGTTTTTAGCCCAACGGTAGTACCAGAGTTTGATGTGGCCGGTACTGTAGCGGGCGTCTCGTACGACCAGCTGTACTGTGAGGGCTCGACCATCAATGTCGGTAACACACCGCTAATCCTTAATTTCATCACGCATCTGAATCCTGGTGAAGTCATACGCCTATTAGATAATCAAACCGGATCTGCCATCAGTGGAACTTTTTTGAACGTTGCGCCAGGCTCCTATTTGCCACCTGGTGCGGGGCCAAAGTATCAAGCCAGTTATACCGGCGGAACCGGGAACGACTTTACACTGACGCGCATTTCAGCCATTTCAAATAGCACAGGTGCGTTGTCCGGCACCATTGGCCAAGGTTTTAGCGCGCCCGCATTAGCACCCACGGGCGGCGTTACACCCTATACGCTGTCGATTAGCGGCCGGCCCGCGTGGCTTATGGGCTCACAATCCGGTAACACTTTTCCATTGAGTGGCACCGTGGCAGGACCTGCCGGCACGCAAACTTTCACGCTAAATGTGGTGGATGCAACGGGTCAAATGGCGAGTTTCCCGCTCAGTATTGCCGTTAGCGGTGGCGCATTGCCGGGGGACTATTCTTGGACGGGCTCGGTCGATTCCGATTGGTCTACGCCGATGAATTGGTCGCCAGATGGGCCGCCTACCACCGCGTCAATTGTGCGTTTTCCAAGTGGGCCATCGAACAAAGTAATCACCAATATCCCAACGGTGAGCTTGGATTTTGTTGAGATTACTGAAGGTTATAACTTGAGCGGCTCGGGCTTATTGACACTGGCAAATGCCAACCCGATTCGATTTGCCGGTGCAAGTAGCGGCGCCACTGCCATCACAGTACCGATGTTTTTGAGTGCTCCATCAGCGGTGGTAACCGCGACTACGATGGATCCTGTTGACTCCTCTTTGACACTGGGTGCGGGCAACGGTACGTTGGATTTTGCCGGTAATATTAAGTTTGAGTTGGCCAATAGCTTGAGCGGTACCAGTGGTACCGGCACGGTATTTTTGGAACCATTCCTAAAAGACACGACCGCCTCGCCTGGCACCGTGACCTATGAGCGCGTGACCGGCGGCGGCGCGCATCGTGTACGGCTTTCCAACAACACTTTCTACAGCGGCGAAACTATAATAAACGGGCCGTATTTACGGGTTGATGCCTTCAACTTGACCGCACCCTTCGGTAATTCTGGTGGAATAACTCAAACCACCGTCAATGGTGCAGTCGTGGCAATCAATTCGACAGCGCTTGATTACACCGTCCCTAACGAACGCTTGCAGCTGAATATTTCTATGTCTTTTGCGTCCGTATTTGCAAGCTTCGCGCCTTCTATGTCCGCGATACAGACTTGGATGGGCGAAATTGTGGTGCCTGCGTTCGGCAATATTCGAACTTTTGGCGGGAAATTGCGTTTGTCTAATGCGATTTCCGGCGGCGGCAACGTAGATTTTGGCGGCGATAACGAAATAGTTTTGGACGCTGCATGCAGCGTGGGCGATCTCACCATCAACACCGGCGCAACACTGCTGCTTTCGAACAGCGACTTGATTCCTGATACTTCCGTTGTGATATTGGAAGGCAATGCTCGGTTTGATTTGAACGGCAACCAAGAAACCATAGGCGCGCTTTCCGGTTCCAGCGCGCTCAGTCGGGTAGATGTTGAAGGCAATACCTCCGACATCGGACTGATAACAACGACCGGCACCGGCAGTTTTGCTGGACAAATTATTGGCTCCCCTTTTGTACCGGCGATAGGCCGTACTAGTTCGACTGGCTTGATCCAAGGCGGCGGCTATCAGATTGTCAGCGGCACCCAAACTTTGTCGGGTACCAGCACCTTTTCGGAGCCAGCAGAAGTGTTGGGCGGCACCTTGGAACTGCGCGGCGACGTGCGCGATGTCGTCATTGGTAGCGGCACCCTAACCGCAAGTGGTCTGGGCATTTCCGTGAATTCCTTTGCAGCCGCAAATGCCAGCTCAACGGGCACCTTGCAGCTATTAGCACCTTTGCCTGTTGCAGGCACGGTGCTGATAAATTCTATGATAACCGTCAACTCCCAGGTTGATTCCGACTCCGCAGGCAGCCTCTCGGTCGATGGCAATGTCGATATCACTGGAACGTCGTTGATTCTTTCGCCCACCGCCACACCTAGCTCTGGCTATGACTTAATTGATATCACCGGCAATGGCACGTTAACCGGTACCTTCAACAGCCTCCCTGATAATTCGGTAATTAGCAGCGGAGGTAATGACTACCGCATTAATTACACTTCTAAAAAAGTAATCATCACTCGCGTTTTAGGGCCGCCGCCCGTTGTTGAAGTTGATACAACCAGTGAAACGAGCACCGCCAGCAACTGCACTTTGCGTAGTGCCTTACTGGCCGTTTCCCTTGGCGCATCACAGCCCGGTTCCAACTGCACTGCGGGTGCACCGGGCTCTACGATTACGTTTGACCCAGCCGTATTTAGCACCCCGCAGACGATCACCTTGGCAGGTGCTGAAGACATCGCGATTGAATCTTCGGTCATCATTGCTGGCCCGGGCGCACGCTTGCTAACCATTGACGCGCTAAATAGTTCGCGCATTTTCTATATTGATGACGGCGTGCCATCGAACTATGCCAATGTCGAAATTTATGGTGTCAATTTGGTCAATGGCCGAGCGTTAACGCCGACACCCAACGGCGGCGCAATTGCCTCCGAAGAACACTTGACTCTGATCGGCGTGCGCATTGCAGATAGCGAAGCAATTTATAGCGATAGCCCGCCTGGATTGGCGAATGGCGGCGCAATAGCAATGGGTTCCGAGGCGGATCTAACTGTGCACGACTCGTTGTTTGAGTCTAATGACGCAACCACGTTCGCCACCGATTCCTTTGCCAAAGGCGGCGCAATCTATATGAATGGCGGTGCTCTGTTCGTCGGCAATTCGACTCTGACTGGTAATTATGCCGCTGTTACCGGCTCTGCATCAGGCCCAGTCGCCCCTGTAGCCGTCGGCGGTGCCATTTATATTGGCAGCAACGGCAATGCTGAAATTGAGTCTAGTACTTTGGTAGGCAATTTTACCAGCGCGATCGAGGCGTCGGTCGTGCCCGGCGAATTTGAGTCCAAAGGCGGCGGTATTGCTTTAATCGGCCCTACATTCGCTGACACCTTAGTTATAAAAAATTCCGTGCTAAGCAATCAAAGCATACGGGTCGGCACAGCACGGCGGGATTCGGATGATATTTTTAGCGCCGGTTCCGCCAGCGCGGACTATAGTTACATCGCTTCAGCGGCAGCACCTGTTTTGATTACCAACCCAGTGGTCGGCGCGCCACTACTGGAACCTTTAGCAGACAACGGCGGTGAAACCGACACCATTAGTTTTGCTTTTGGTTCGTCGCTTATTGATGCCGGCGACCCAGCTGCAAGTGGTTTGCCACCTTTTGATCAGCGTGGCCCGGGTTTCCCTCGTGTTTTTGGGCCACAAGTTGATGTCGGCGCATTTGAAGTGCAAACCTTGCCATTGCCAAATTTGAGCGTCGCTAACGTCAGCATCAGCGGCGATAACGTAAGCAGCCCAACTTTGAACTTCCTGGTAACGCTTAGCGCCGTGAGCGCAGTCGACACGACTTTTGTCGTCAACACCTCAACCTCCGATGCAGAAGCCGGCGATTTCATCGCAATCTCAAACCTAACCGTCACGATTCCTATGGGCATGACCACGGCCACGGTATCTGTTGCAGTCGCGGCGGACACGATCGTCGAAGGAACTGAATCCGTGCAATTGACGCTTTCTGCGCCAGTTGGCGCAACAATAAGCGTTGGTACGGGTACTGGCTCAATTTTAAACGACGATCAAGCCGTGATCAGCATTTCTAGCGCTAGCAGTGCACTTGAATCAGTTAACGCCACGACGACAATTAGCACATCAAACGAAATCGAGGGGTCGGTCTTAGTGAGCTTCTCTGCATCGGGCGGAATCGATCCAGATCCGTTCCGCAATGCCTTAGATGATGTTGATTTCGTTTCGATCCTTGGCAGCGAAACGCTGTCCAGCGGCAGCGTCATGCGCGTGATCACCGTTACCGAAGACAGTTTGGTCGAAGCGCCCGAACAATTTCGCGTGATTTTAACCAGTGTTAATCCGCCCAACGGCGTTGACCCGATGGCCATTAGCATTGCGCCAGCGGCAAACACACACGTGCACACCATCCTAAACAATGACGTCACCAATGTTTCAACAACCGCCGCCAGCGTCATGGAAGGAACTTCCGGCGCAGCGCAGTTAATTTTCACGGTAACGCTTTCTGTGCCAGCGGCGGCACCCGTTGAGGTCTTGGTCAGTACCGAAAACTTCGGCACCAATCCCGCCGACGCGGCAGACTATTCCTCGCTCAGCAACCTTGTCGTAAGCTTTCTTCCAAGTGAAACAACCAAGACATTCTCGGTAGAAATCGTCAGCGAAGACATTGTGGAGGCGAATGAAACCTTGCTGGTTCGGCTCAGCGATCCAGCTTTGCCGATTGCGACGATTACTAGCGCAGCCGTCACTGGCACCATTACTAATGACGACAGCGCAATTATTACCGTGAATTCGCCCAGCCTTGCCGAAGGCAATTCCGGCAGCACGCCGCTCAATTTCACCCTCACTTTAGATTTTCCAGTGCAGGGATTAGTGAGCGTAAACTATGCCTCCAGTGATGGCACCGCGACAATCGCTGATAGTGACTACATCGCGAGTTCAGGCACTGCGGTGTTCCCAAGCCTTGGGCAAACCGCAATTCGCAATGTGCCGATTATCGGCGACAGTAGTTTTGAGCCCAATGAAACGCTCACTTTCACGTTGAGCGGGCTAACTCTGCCCAGCGGCGTTACCGCAGTTACGATTGCAGCATTGACTACAACGGGCACCATTTTGAACGATGATGTCGCCGGTGGCACCAGCGCAATCGCACTGAGCGCGCCATTGCCAACCACCGCATTCACGTCGGGAATCAATTATCCGGTCAATTTTACGGTCAGCGCCGCAACGCGCCCAAGTGGCACCGCAATGGTTAGCGCGACACGCCAAGGTATGCCCGAAATATCGCCGGTTAGCTGTATTCCTACGCTTGTCAACGGCAGCAATGCAAATCAGCTCGTGGGCAGTTGCAACCTAAGCCCGAGCGCCCCTGGCGTTTGGGTCACCAGTGTGTTCTTCACTGGCGCAGGCGGATTTAGTAATGCCAATATCAG
>JAYVAQ010000307.1:0-6112 GCA_043750875.1 Rhodanobacteraceae bacterium | reverse complement strand
GAATCCTGGGCTTGGCCAGTGCTGAGCAGGCCAAGCAGAATAACCATCCGAAACACTTTCATAGATAGTACCCACGTTTAAAGAAGCCTTAGGGTGTGCTTTTTCTGCCTAGCGTCGCCTGATCTAAATCAACTAGATTGAATCAGTGGTGCTAAAAACTTCAGTTAGACAGCAAGAAGTTCAGCTGGTTAAACTAAATTTGATGCGCTGTCGCAGCACGCTGCTGACCGGTTGGTCATTGACCCGCTTCGGACTGTAGCGCCAACGCATTGCGGCACGACGCGCCTCCACATCGAAGATGCGCGATGGTTGCGCGCCAACGACCAACGCTTCGGTGACGCGGCCGTCGGCAGCGACTACCACTTGTAAATCAACCCAACCTTCAATTTTTTTGCCGCCGAGCTTGTACGGACACAGCACAAGCCGCGCAACTTCACCCACGCCGCCGCCTTAGCGTGAAGGGTTCGCCGGTAGCACTAACGCCTTTTCCACCGCCTGCATAAACTCCGGATCTGGCACACCACCCATTTTCTCGGTGCGCGCCAGCACGCGGCCTTGGGCGTCCAATAAAATGAGTTGGCTGCTGTGATTAAACTCGCCATTCGCCAGTTCACGGTACCGTATACCCAGCAGTGCCGCGACTTTGCGCACGCCACTGGCTGGGGTGCGTGCCAGTGTCCAACCGGAACGATCCAACTTGCGTTGAACAGCCAGGGCCGCCAGCACCTCAGGGGTATCGCGCGCAGGATCAAAACTAATCAGCAGCACGGAAAGCTTGCCGCGCATCGCGGGTGTTAGTGCCCGCTGCACACCTTTTGCGCTGTCAATAATTAGCGGACAGGCATACTGGCAAGAGCTATAAAACATCGCGACCAATTGCACCTGGCCGCTGCGCGAGGCCAGTTGGAAGTCTTTGGCATTTTGATCGGTAAACTTGTCGTTGAGCTGGTAAATCGAATCGGTCGGGATCGCCTGTTTGGCAGGTGGCGTGGTCATTTCGGCAGTTGCCGGATAGACGGATAAAAGCATCAGCAAAATGATCCAAAATCTCATTTTGCTTGCTCCGGGCGATTCAGTGACGTGGGCGCTGGCAAATCACGAGCACAGCGAAAGCCCAAGCTTGAGGTGACGTTGTGCGCGGCTAGCGATGACAGCATGGCAATGCGCATGAGCACCGCATAGTTTTCACGATCATCCATGGCGATCGCCCCCGCACCACAAAATTTCAAACGGTCCTGCTCGCTTTGCGCGCGGCTGTCGGAGGAAACCAGCATCGACGCGAAATCACCCGGCCACTCCCACACCAAGCCGTGCAAATCTTGCAGGCCATAGACGTTTGCGGGTGTTTCGCCGACATTTGCCAACGCTTGGTTTGCGGGCTTGCCGTACCAGCTCAAGATCCGTTCGCGCCATGCCGGATCAGCGCGCGCGTCATTTCGGGTTTCGTCCGCGGCAGCGGCGTATTCCCACTCTATCCAATTCGCCAAACGCGCGCCTGAGCTTTCACAATAGGCCAAGGCGGCGAACCAGCTGAGGTTGACTACCGGTTGATTCGGCAATGCCTGCACGCCCAATGCCAGCGGCGCTTGCCAATGCGACAAATAGCGCGCTTCCGCAAAAATCTCGGGCACCTGACCGCGCCGCCAGGCCGGGTTTTGCTGCACAAACACTAGAAATTCAGCATTTGTTACTGGCCTAACCATAAGTAGAAATGGCTTGACTTGGCTTTTGACGCCCTCTCGGGCAGATGCTACGTTTGCCTGCTGCTCCTTGACATCGTCATAGCTCAACACGCTTTTGAACGCGCCGCCAGGCAATTGCACATACGCATCACTGCCGTTTGCGCCGACAGCGTAAAAGGCCGAAATAAGCGATATCAGCAGCAGGGGCTTGGCCTTAGCCATTAGTGCGCGGCGCCCTCAGCCCGAGCAGTACTGGCGCGAACTTTTGCCACATCGGCAGGCGAAATTTGGACGCCTTTATTGCCCCAACTACTGCTGACATAGCTCAATATATGCGCCACTTCATCATCATTGAGTTGACTCATCGGTGGCATCACCGAGTTGTAGTTTCCGCCATTGACCACGACCGGCCCGCTTAAACCGTTCAACACCACCGCAATGGCGCGCGCGTTGTCGCCATTGAGAAAATCCGAACTAGCCAGCGGTGGAAATACATTGGCAATACCTGCACCATTGCTTTGATGGCAGACCGAACAGGTACCGTTATACAACGCTTCGCCCGCTTTAATTTGTTGCGCCAAAGTCAGCGTGCCCCCCGCATTTGCCAACGCCGCCGCCGCAACGGGCGCAGCACTGACCGCTTTGTCACCTAAGTAGACGCTGTCGATTTCCTTGCCTGAATACAGCGCCTTATTCTCAGGGCCTTCAGTTTTGATCATTCCCAACGCGCCTTTATTGAACGCGCGAAAGATCGAGTGGTCCACAATCACACCCGTGCCCGGCACTTCTGCGTGATATTCCACAATCGTAGAACCCCCGGCAGGCACCAGAGTCGTCTGCACATTTTCTTGAAAATGCGTGCCGCCCTCGGTGTAAACCTTGTCAAAAATTTCCCCGATGACATGGAAGCTGGACACCAAATTCGGGCCACCGTTGCCCACGAATAACCGCACCTTTTCACCGACATTGACCTTCAACGCGTTATCACCGAGCAACGCGCCCTCGGAGCCATTAAAAAGCACATAGGTTGCGTTTTCGTCGATTGCCTTTTGCATATCAAAAGGCTGCACACCTTTTTCGCGGTATTTGCCGACAGTGTAAAAATCACCCTGCATCACGTAATACTCGCGATCCACCTTGCTTAAGCCCTGTGGCGGCTCAACCAGTATCAAGCCGTACATGCCGTTTGCAACATGCATACCCACTGGCGCTGTTGCACAGTGATAGACATACAGGCCAGCGTTCAATGCTTTGAAGCTAAATTGCGAGCTGTGACCGGGCGCGGTAAAACTGGACGCCGCACCACCGCCGGGCCCAGTAACGGCGTGCAAATCAATGTTGTGCGGCATTTTCGAATCTGGGTGATTGTTCAAATGAAACTCCACCGTATCGCCCTGGCGCACGCGAATAAAACTACCGGGAACCGTGCCGCCAAACGTCCAGAAGGTATATTTCACGCCCTCGGAAATTTCTTTTTCCACTTCGCGCACTTCTAAGTTGACGATCACTTTCGCAGGCTGCGTGCGCCCCGTAGGCGGCGGCACGTTAGGCGGCGAGGTCAACACCGCCTGCACGGCTTCGCCTACAGGTGGGCCAAAATCCCCGGTGGCCGAGCCGCCGGTGTCTGCTACTGACGCTTGCGCATTCGCGGTAACTGCTTGCGCATCCTTAGCTTCGCCCGCGCTAGGAGCTTGCGCTGGGCTACAGCCAATGCTTAAAAATAAGGTAGCCACAATCGCTAGAGTCAAAATGGAACGCTTCATAGAGTTCTCGATGGGTTAAAAGTCAAAACGATTTTGCGCCTGTGCCCAGCTGAGGCATTTGACCTATATCAAGTACACTGGACGGCTAATGCCAGTAACGATCTTTTTACCTGCCGTATCCGTGCGCTATCGCACCCAGGGCTATCACCTTGTGCCCCGTTGGGGCACGGCCAGCGGCTGCTTTGATTCGATCAAATGTCGATGGCCTGACCACCAAAATCACTCGGGGATTCCCGGTGCCTGAGGGTAAATAGCAGTTTTGGATGATTGGCTGGTCGTAACGGCGGGTGCCGTCTAAGGATCGCCGGCCCAGACGCGTTAAGGGCATCGGCTCAAGTTACTAACGCGTGGTTGGCGAATTGAAAGATTTGATCGACAAGGCCAAGGAAACCAGTCAGCACCCACAGTTTGCACAAAAATCACTTGACACAAATCACCGGTAATTTCTTTAAAAAAACTCAACAGAGGTAGTTGCCAAGACGCGAGTCACGCCTCCTGGACGCCCTGCATCTGCGCGGGTTCCAAACGAGCAGGTCTTGGGAGCCATTCCTGTCGCTTGACATGTCTGCGGCAGTTTTTATGTAATGCACGGCGTGTAGGCTCTCGGCAATGACAGAGCGCCAAACCCTTTTATAGTGCAAAAACACGCGACGGTGGAGGGTTGCCTGAATTCAACCCAAAATAATCGACGAGGTTGAAACAAGTGTAAATCTAGCCAATAAGGCAAAAACGAACGGCATAGGATAGCGCGCAAGTTTTCGTCTTAGATATCGGCACGACAGATACTTCCAGTAATCTGTCATGTCCAACAAATAGCCCGCTTCAACTCATTTCAGGTGCGGCTTTAGCAGTATCCATTTCCATAGAAGGCAATCATTAATATGACAAATACAGTCACAACCGACAACACCGCTCTTGGCAAGCTTTTCCCCAATGGCTGGAATGCCACAATCGATGGTAGTTCGTGCGCGGAATACAAAAGCTCCGATTCTAATTTTCGCACCAAACAACCATCGTGGACAGCCAGTAGCGATGGTGGCGGCACAGCAGTGTTGCTTGTGGATCATATTCGCGGCGGGGTGGAGAAAGATGATCATGCAACCCTAACCGTTACCTTTTTAAACTCCGGGCAGGTTTCTTCCGCAAGCCTGGACTGGTCGCTTGGTGGTCAGTGGGCGATTGAATGGGGCACAAAAATCGTCGTCAAAATTGAAGGTGCGGTAAACGATGCAGCCAGTGAAGAAGCGGGCAAGGCCGCAGCAGAAATTGCTGATTTGCTGAGTGAAGGCGCGTTAACACCCTTAGATCCAGTCATTAGCAAGACGGCATCCGAGATGACCTCCAAACTAATTAGTTCGCTGTTTAGTAATTTGAACGCCATGCTTAAAAAGGAGCTTGGCCACGACGATGGTGGACGGCAAACCTTTATCGCTGTGATTACTCACAATATGAATAAGCTTTGCTCGTCCATGAGTATCACCCCCGCACTTGCACTGCCAAACACGACCGTTACCTTTTCAACATCCGATTTTCCAACTAAATTGTTCAATACTCTAAAAGCGGCCTACGGCAGCACGATCCTGGAAAATTCGGTCACATGGGACGGTGACCAAACGACTGAATATTATGTTGACGGCGTTGCGGGTGACACCACGGGTAACCACAAGTTTAGTACTTGGAAACAAGATTTTTCCGCCTATCCTCTAAAAGAGGGTTTATATATCTCTACCAAGATTGACTTAAAACATGGGTCGGCGGCGAAAGATGGACACTATGTCGTTATGCTTGGGGTTAGCACCAATGGCCAGGTTATTTATGCGCAAGCAACGCTTGAGTATCCACCTGATCAAAATGAAAGTTCCTACCTAAGCCCAGCCTTTACCGGCGCAGACGCGATAACTCAACTCTATAATGACTTGGTAACGAACAAGAAGTATTACAACGGGCCTAACTGTGTCAAATTTAATTTGGAAAGCATGGCGCAGTGCGTAAGAGTGACGTCCGCATAAAGCAGGAGTTCGAAACCGCTCGAGTATACTGCAGTGCATCAAATACATCTGGTGCACTCCAGGATATGGAAGCAGTGAGTGGAGCGTATAGAGAGGCGAATGCGATGCTGAACAAATCCTCACGCCAAAACCGGCACGCCAATGTCGGCGGAATTGGTGCAAAAGCTTTAGCACGACCGAATACTTGGCGAGCTCCATCATTGATCTGAAGTTACATATGATTGACCCAGCAAATTTGGATCCAGATGCGTTTGAACGCGACACCCTAAACCATGGGCATGCCAAAAGAAGTGGTGATGCGCCATCGCACCCCGCAATTCAGCCACGTTTTCGCTAACGAGGGATATGCCGCCGGTTATTACGGCTATCTTTGGGCGGAAGTGCTCACCGCTGACGCCGCCGAGGCATTCGCCGCATCGCCGGGCGGCTTTTACGACAAAACTCTTGGTAAGAGCATGGTTGCCAATCTGTTTTCAGCACGAAATGCAGTCGACCCAGCTGAGGCATATCGTACGTTCCGTGGCCGTGACGCGGAAATCGCGCCGTTGTTGCGTGATCGGGGATTTCCGGTGCCTGAGGGTGAATAGCAGTTTTGGATGATTGGCGAGGCGTGACGGCTGGTGCGTTGCCTGAATTCAACCCAAAGTAGTCGACGAGC